>CAZRDA010000222.1:0-3590 GCA_964598715.1 uncultured bacterium
GGGGACCTCTCGCGGCGGCGCTTGCCTCCTGTGAGGCGATGGCGGTGCCGTGCGAGGCCCCCTGCGGCCTCGGCGGCGTCGCGGTCGAGGCGCTGCCCTCGACCACGGCCGCCTTGCCCGTGACGGCCCTGGAGCCTCCGGCTGGCCGCCGGCCGTCCACGGTCGCCGCGCGCGGACTCGACCCCGTCCCCAAGCTGCTCCGCCTCCCCGCGTAGCTCTCCCAGGTTTCGCGTTCTCCACGTCGTGACGTCCCGGCGGACGCCGTCCGCCCGGGGTTCCGCGGGGCCGTGCCCCGCGCGAGGGAGGCGTCTCACCATGTCGCGCTCCGGAGCGCCCGGCCAACGGCGGAATCGGCCGGCGGGTTGCGGGAGCCGTCGCGCCATCGAGAGGGGTCTCCGTGCCGCGCCACTGCGTCGTCGATGGAGGGTGCCGTGAGTCCAGCTGACGCGTCCCGCCCCGTCGAGGAGCCTAGGCCCTCCAGCGGCTCCGACCCGGCCCGGACCAGGCGGGGGAACATCACGAGCTGGTCCATTGAGCACCCCTACATGGTGATCGCGTTCTACCTGGGGGTGACGGTCCTCGCGGTGCTGGTCATCTTCTTCCAGATGCCCCGGCGGATGATGCCGTACGTGGAGAGTCCGCTGGTGGGCATCGTGTCCATGATGCCCGGCCTCTCGGCGGAGGAGATGGAGATCTACTTCTCCAAGCCGATCGAGGAGCGGATGGTGGACCTGAAGAACGTCCACTTCGTCCGCTCCACCTCCCAGGAGGGGTTCTCCATCGTCACGGTGGAGTTCCTCTACGGGACGGACATGAAACGGGCCCTGTTCGACGTCCAGTCCCTCATGAACGTGGTCCAGGCGGACGTGCCCATGACCGGCGCCAACCTGAAGCCGTCCTGGGTGCTCCCCATCGACCCGCTGAACCTGCCGGTGCTCTCCCTGGCGGTGACGGGGGACGGCTACGACCCGATCCAGCTCCGGACGCTGGTGGAGAACGAGTTCGTCAACCGGCTCAAGGTGGTCAGGAACGTCCAGTCCGTGGTCCCGTTCGGGGGCCAGAAGCTCCAGATGCAGGTGATCGTGGACCGGGAGAAGCTCGCTGCCTACCGGATGAGCCTGCTGGACCTCAAGACCATGCTCGATATGCAGAATCAGTCCCGGCCGGCCGGCGCCCTCACCTATCGGGACCGCGAGGTCATCGTCCGCGCGGACAGCCGCGCCCGCAGCCCCGAGGAGGTGCTCGACTACCCCATCGCCAGCATGGACGGGCGCACCGTGTACCTGCGGGACGTGGCCGAGGTGGTCACCGCGGCCCGGGAACAGCGGAGCGGGTACCGGTTCAACGGCAAGGAGGCGGTGGAGCTCTCCGTCATCCAGCAGCCCGACGCCAGCTCGGTGACCGTCATCACGGACGTGACGAAGACGCTCGCGGAGCTGGAGCGGGACTATCCCGGCGTGAAGTTCGAGGTGGCCTACGACAACGGCACCTTCGTCGGCTTCCTGATGCGGAACATGATCGAGGAGGTGATCCTCGCCGTCCTCCTCACCGGGGTAACCGTCCTTCTCTTCCTCGGGAACATCCGCGGCACCCTCATCTCCATGATCACCGTGCCCATCTCCCTGGGGATGGCCCTGCTGGCCATGGTCCCGTTCGGGATGACGCTCAACAGCTCCACCCTCATCGGCCTCTTGCTCTCCATCGGGCGGCTGGTCGACGACACGATCATCGACATCCACTCCATCGAACGGCACCTCCGCATGGGCAAGTCCCCCAAGGATGCCGCCGTCGACGGCATCACCGAGGTCAGGCTCCCCGTGGCGGCGGTGACGCTGATGCTCTGCCTCGCCTTGCTCCCCCTGGCGTTCTCCGGCGGCATCGTCCAGTGGATGTTCGAGGGGATCGTGTGGCCCATCATCTTCGGCCTCCTGGCCTCCATGCTGGTGTCGTTCACGCTCACGGGGCTGATGGCCGCCACGCTCTTCCGGCCGCATGCCGAGGCGGAGGCGCGGAGGCGCTCGGTCTTCCAGCGGTGGGTGCTCGATCCCTTCCTCCGGTGTCTGGACCGCCTGGAGGCGGCCTACCGCCGGTCGCTCGTGTGGAGCCTGGCCAATCGCTCGCTGGTCCTGGCCGGCGCGGCGGTCACGATCATCGCCGGCATCACCATCTACCCGTTCCTGGGCAGCGAGATGATGCCGCTGGCGGACGTGTCCCAGGCGTACGGCGTGTTGGAGACCACCCCGGGCACCTCGTATGCCAAGACCGCGGAGATCACCGCGCAGGTGGAACGACTCCTGCTGGCGCAGCCGGAGGTCCAGAAGGTCTCCACCGAGATCGGGTTCGAGCCGGGCGGCACGTACTTCACGGGCTACAGCATGGGGGCGGTCAACGCCGCCTCCATGATGATCAGCCTGGTGGAGAAGGAGCGGCGTACGCGCAGCATCTGGGAGGTCCTCGACGGCGTGCAGGCGGAGGCCATCCGGACGATCCCCGGCATCCGCCGACTGGCGATCAAGGAGATGGGGGCCGACGTGATGGCGTCGTCAGCCGCCCCGATCCAGATCATCGTCTACGGGCCGGATCTCGAGCGCCTGTACGAGATCGGGGAACAGACCCGCCGGGCGGCCGAGGCCATCCCGGGCCTGGTCCAGGTGTCGACCTCCTGGGCGACGACGCTGCCCGAGCTGCGCGTGGTGGTGGACCGGGCCCGGGCCCAGGAGCTGGGCCTCACGGTGCAGGACGTCGCGGACCAGGCCTACTACGCCCTCAAGGGGGGCCTGACGAACGAGTACTACCGCCTCCCCAACAAGCGGCAGTTCACGATCCTGCTGCGCTACAAGGGTGAGCAGCGGCGGGACGAACGAGACCTGGATCTGGTGCAGATCGTGGGCAAGAACGGCCAGGTGGTCCCCCTCAAGGCGGTGGCCCGCCTGGAGGAGCGCCGCGGCCCCACCCTCATCGAGCGGGACAACTTCCGCCGGGTGATCTCGATCCTGGGCTACTACCGCCTGGGCGGCCCGGGCAGCATGGAGCTCGCCATGGACACCATGATGGCCGGCCAGATGGCGACGCCGTTGCCGCCGGGATACGGGATGGAGCTCCGCGGGGACATGACCCAGATGATGGAGAGCTTCGAGCGGCTCCTCCGGGGACTGTACCTGGCGGTCATCTTCATCCTCCTGATCCTGATCGCCCAGTTCCGCGGCTTCGCCCAACCCTTCGTCATGATCCTGTCCCTGCCCCTCGCGCTGGTGGGGGCGCTGGGCGCCCTGTTCCTCGCCCGCCAGACCTTTTCCACGGTGTCCATCCTGGCCGTCGTGATCCTCGCCGGCATCGTCACCACCGTGGCCGTCTTGCTCATCGACCTGATCCTGCGGCTCCGGGCCAGCGGCGTGCCTCGTGACGAGGCGATCCTCACGGCCGGCCCCATCCGACTGCGCCCGATCCTGATGACGTCGCTGATCACGATCGTGGTGCTGATCCCGGTCGCCTTCTTCCCGCGGACGGGGATCGATGCCTACGCCCCGCTCGCCAGCGTGGTCATCGGGGGGCTGACGGCGGGCACCATCCTCTCCCTCTTCGTGATCCCG
>CAZRDA010000223.1:0-3561 GCA_964598715.1 uncultured bacterium
CCGCGAGGCCGGCCGGATCGAAGGGCTCCCGGAGCACGCCGGCGGAGGGGGAGGCGCGCTTCACCTCGGCGATGACCCGGATGGGCCCGCGTTCCCCCCGCCCCCGCCGGATCGCCCCCACGAAATCCCGAGCCGGCGGAGCCGCCGCCGCCTCCGCCGCCAGGTGACGGAGCGGCCGGGCGGCGGAGGCCGCGGCCACCGCCTCCCGCTTGGCCGCGAGGATCCGCTCCAGGATCATGCGGTCCCTTCCCGCTGGGAGAACTCCACCATCCGCTCCAGTTTGCCGAGGGCGGCGCCACTCTCGATGCTGTGCGCCGCGGCCGTGACTCCCTCGCGGATGTCGCGGGCCTTCCCGCCGGCGGCGATGGCGGCCCCGGCATTCAGGAGAACGATGTCCCGCTTCGGGCCCGGCTCCCCCTTCAGGACCGCCCGGATGATCTGGGCGTTGTCGGCTGCGCCCCCCCCCTGAAGGTCCTTCAGGGTCGCCCGCTTCAGACCGAAGTCCTCGGGCCGGACCGTGTAGGTGTGCACCTGGTTGTCCCGGATCTCGGCGATCCGCGTCCCGTCGGTGACGGTGATCTCATCCAGGCCGTCCTCCCCGTGGACTACGAAAGCCCGGAAGGAGCCGAGGTTGTTCAGGACGTGTGCCATCATCTCCGTGAGGTCCCCGGCGTAGACGCCGATGACCTGCGCGGAGGCGCCCGCCGGGTTGGTGAGGGGCCCCAGAATGTTGAAGACCGTCCGGATCCGGATCTCCCTCCGGGCCAGCATCACGTATCGCATCGCCTTGTGGAGGAGCGGCGCGAAGAGAAACCCGATCCCGACCTCGTCAATGCACCGCCCCACCTTCTCGGGGGGCAGGTCCAACTTGACCCCGAGGGCCTCGATCACGTCGGCGCTGCCGCACAGGCTCGAGACGGACCGGTTTCCGTGCTTGGCTACCGGGATCCCGGCCCCGGCCACCACGAAGGCCGTGGCCGTAGAGACGTTGAAGGTCCCGGAGGCATCCCCGCCGGTGCCGCAGGTGTCCACCAGCATCTCCCGCTCGGTTCCGGAGAGGGAGGCGGCCACTCGGTGCCTGGTCGGGACCGGGGTCACCTTCTCCCGCATCACCTTCGCGAAGCCAGTCAATTCGGCGACCGTCTCTCCCTTCATGCGCAGGCCAGTGAGGAAGGCGGCGATCTGGGCGTCGGTCGCCTGCCCCGACATGATCTGCTCCATGACGGCGTAGGCCGCTGCCGCCGTCAGATGCTGCCCCTCCACCACCGTCCGAATGGCATCCTGGATCATGGCTGCTCCCGACCGGACGCCTCCCGCTGCCCCACTACAGGCTGAGGAAGTTCCGCAACAGATCCTTCCCGGGCTTCGTCAGGATGGACTCCGGATGAAACTGGACCCCCTCCAGGGGCAGCGTTCGGTGCCGGAGGCCCATGATCTCCCCCTCCGGCGTCTCGGCCGAGACCTCCAGGCAGGGAGGGAGGCTGGCCCGCTCCACGAGTAAGCTGTGGTAGCGGGTCGCCTCGAAGGGGGACGGGAGGCCGGCGAAGATTGTCCGCCCGTCGTGCTGGATGGGGGAGGTCTTGCCGTGCATGAGCCTCTCCGCCCCGACGATCCGTCCCCCCATCGCCTGGCCGAGGCACTGATGCCCCAGGCAAACCCCGAGGATCGGCAGCCGGCCGGCAAAGGTTTGGATCAGGGCACACGAGACCCCCGCCTCATTCGGGGTGCGGGGCCCCGGGGAGATCACCACCCGATCCGGGTTCAGGTCCATCACTTCCTGGACCGTGATCCGGTCGTTCCGGACCACCCGGACCTCCGCCCCGAGGTCCCCCAGGTACTGAACCAGGTTGTAGGTAAAGGAATCATAGTTATCAATGACGAGGACCATCCCTCACCAGCCGGCAGTAGCCTCCTCCTCGGACTCGGTCTCGAGTGGGAGGGTGAAGGAGAAGGTGCTGCCCCGCCCCACGGCGCTCTGGACCCAGATCCGTCCCCCCTGCGCCTCCATGGCGAGCTTGCAGAAGGTAAGCCCCAGGCCCTTGTTCAGCCGGGGGCCGGCCGGGCCCGGCTCCACTTGACCAAACTTCTCGAAGATCTTCTCGTGGTAAGCCTCCGGGATGCCCTCCCCCTCGTCCGCGACATCCACCTGGACTGCCTTCCCTTCCCCCGCCAGGGCCGCCCGGACCCGGATCCCGGTCTGCGGGGGGGAGTGCCTGAGGGAGTTGCTCAGGAGATTGGCCAGGACCCGTCGCGTCAGGTCTGCGTCGGCCCGCACCGGGGGGAGACCCGGCGGGACCTCCGGCAGGAGCCCGATTCCCTCCTCATCCGCCTGCACCTGGAACTCCCCCACCACCGAGGCCACCAGGTCGGCCAGGACCAGGGGCTCCGCGCTGACCTGGAGCTTGCCCTCTTCCATGCTGCTGATGTCCAGGAGGTTGGCGATCAGGGCCATGAGGCTCCGGCAGCCCCGCTTGGCGTCCGTGACATGCCGGACCCGCTTGGCCGACTCGGTCCCCTCGGGCGCGCTCAGCATGTCCAGGTTCAGGAAGATGCTGGTGAGGGGGGCCTTGAGATCGTGGACCACCAGTTGGGTCAGGTCGTCCTTGACCTGCTCCAGGCGTTGCAGGTCCTGGAGTTGATGGCTCACCCGCCGGTAGAGTTTGGCGTTTTCGATCGCCACCGCCGCCTGGCCGGCGATGGCCTCGAGAAGACGCTGGTCCTCCTCGTCGTAGGACCGGGGCCCTCGCCTGTTCATCACCTCGATAACCCCGATCGTCGTCCCTTTCACCCGGAGCGGGACGCAGAGGATGGACTTGGTGACGAACCCGGTGCTGGCGTCCACCTTCCCCAGGAAGCGGGGGTCCTGGGCCACGTCCGGGATCGAGAGGGGCTCGCCGTGCTCCGCTACCCAGCCGGCGATCCCCTGCCCTCGCACGAGGCGGAACTGCTTGGCCTCCTCGCCCCGCTCCCCCAGGGCCACCTCGAAAAGCAGGTCCCCCGTGCCCTCCTCCACCAGGAGCAGGGAGGAGGCCTCGGAGTGCAGCGCGTCCTTGGCCGCGGCCATGAGGGCAGCCAGGATCGTCTGGAGGTCCAGGGTGGAGGAGATGGTCTCGCCCACCTGCTTGAGGACCACCACCTCGTGGATCTTCTCGGACAGCTCCAGCATGAGTCGCTTATTGCGGAGGTCCAGCCGGCGGCGCTCCGCCGCGCGCCGGACGGCGCTGACGATGTACTCAGGGGTCAAGGGCTTCTGGATGAAGTCGTAGGCCCCCCGCTTGAGGGCCTCGATGGCAGCATCCATGGAGGCATGAGCGGTCACAATGATGACCGGGAGCTCCGGATCCAGCCCTTTGATCAGGGGGAGCATGTCCAGCCCCGACCCTTCCGGGAGGACGAGATCCAGGAGGAGGACATCCACGCTGTTCGCGCGGATCCGGTCGAACACCTCCCGCCCGTCGGGGAGGCCCGTCACCTGGAAGCCGGCCCGGGTCAGCACCTCCCGGGCCTGCTCCAGGATCAGCCGGTCATCGTCCACCATCAGGACCCGCGTCATCCCGCTAC
>CAZRDA010000224.1:0-3557 GCA_964598715.1 uncultured bacterium
CGGTACTTCCCGGAGCCGGACCTGGTGCCGGTCGTGGTGGAGGAGGCCTGGCTCGCTGAACTCAGGGCAAGCCTCCCGGAGCTGCCCGATGTCCGGAAGGTGCGGTTCGTGAGCCAGTACGGCCTCCCGGCCTACGACGCCGGCGTCCTCACGGCCAGCCGGGCGGTCGCGGACTTCTACGAGGAGGTCGTGCGCCTGCACCCGGATCCCAAGGCGGCGAGCAACTGGGTGATGGTGGAGTTGTTGGGCCTGCTCAACCGGGACGGGCTCGACATCACCAAGAGTCCCGTCAAGGAGAAGGTCGTCGCCGATCTTCTGGGAGCGGTTAAGGCAGGGAAGATCAGCGGGTCTGCGGCCAAGATGGTTTTCGAGAGGGCCTACGAGGCGAACCGCATCACCCCTGGCACAGGGGCGCTCGCGCTCACAGGCGAGGCGCCCGAAGTCAGCGTCACGGACATCATCAAGCGGGAGGGGCTGGAGCAGGTCTCCGACGCGCAGGAACTGGCGCGGATCGTGGATGAAGTGCTCGCCGCGAACGCGTCGGTGGTGGCGGAGTTTCGCGCCGGGAAGGAGAGGTCCTTCACCTTCCTGGTGGGCCAGGCCATGCGGGCGACCCGCGGCAAGGGGAATCCGAAGGTGCTCAACGAGCTTCTCCGGGCGCGCCTCGCCCGGGATCCCGGGAACTGAGAGATGGCCGGGCGCCGCCTCAAGATCGCACTGGCCCTTGCCGGCGGAGCGTTCCTCCTGCTCCTTCTCCTGCTCCTCCTCTTGCCGTCCCTCATCCCCGCGGACCGCTACCGCGCCCTCATTGCGGCAAAGGCCGGCGAGGCACTCGGCCGATCGGTGAGCGTCGGGGCGGCCCGCGTCACGATCCTCCCTGGCCTCGGCGCGGAAGCGGACGACCTCAGCATCGGCGAGGATCCGACCTTCGGCCGCGAGCCCTTCCTGCGGGCGAAGGCGCTGGGGGTCCGGGTGGCGTTCCTGCCCCTCCTGCGGGGGCGACTGGAGGTGAGCCGGGCGATCGTCGAGGCACCGCGCCTGACCCTGCTCCGGGACGCTCGCGGCCGGTGGAACGTAACATCCCTGGGGGGCGCCAGGCCGGGCGGGGGGCCCCGTGGCGCCCCGTCCAAGGGTGCCGAAGGCCCCGCCGGCCCCCTGCTCTTCCCTCTCCTCCTGTCTCGCCTCGACCTGACCGAAGGGGCGGTCACCATCCGGGACCTCCAGAAGCAGGGCACGGTGTCTCTCCGGAACCTGGAGGTCTCCCTCACCCAGGGGGCGGGGAACAGGCCGACGGGCTTCCGTCTCCGAGCGTCGCTGGGAGATCAGAACCCGGCTAACGTTTCCGTGACAGGGGAGGCCGGCCCCTGGCCCGCCGAAGCTGACCTGAAGGGTCTTCCCTTCTCCCTCGATGTCAGGGCGCGGCGGCTCAGCAACGATCAGCTCGCCCCGCTGCTGGACCTGGGAGCCCTGGGGCTGAGCGCCTCCGGGCCCGCCGATCTGGATCTCCGGCTACGAGGGAAGGTCGGCGCGGCGGACCTGGAGGGGAGTCTCGACCTGGGTGCCGTCGCGCTTCGCGCCGGCCAGATCTTCCGCAAAGCCTCGGGGGAGCCGGGGAAGATGACGGTCACCGGTCGCGTGGGGAGCGGCAGGCTGGATCTGAATAGGCTGGAGGTGGTTCTCAAGGGGGCCGAACTGCGCGGGAGCCTCTCGGTGGAGCGGTTTGCCGCGCCAAGGGTCGAGTTCGACCTCTCCTCCCCCCTCCTGGATCTCCACCGGTTCTTCGCCGTCCCGGGAACGAAGGCGGCCTTCCTTCGAGAAGCCTCGGCAGCGACGCCTCCCCCTGCTGCCCCCTCGCCCCCCGGGTTCACCGTGAGCGGCCGCCTCCGGGTGGATCGGCTGATCTACGGCGACCTGACGCTCAGCAACCTGTCGGCCCGGCTCGGATTCCAGGATGGCACCTTGAGCGGGTCGGAATTCTTGGCGGCGCTCGAGGGAGGGACGGTGCAGGGGGGAGCGGAAACCACGCTGGGGGGAATCCCGGAGGTGAAGGTGAGCCTGACCCTTCGGGGCATCCAGACCGGACCGGTCCTCAAGGCGCTGCTCAAGCCGGACTGGACCCTGGATGGCACGTTCGGGCTGCATCTTGCGGCGAAGGCTCGGGGGGGCTCCCTGGAGGATCTTTTGAAGACCGCGGACGGGACCGGGCGGGTGGCCGCGGAGGAGGGTCACTTCAGAGGCTACCGGCCTGTCGAGCGGCTGCAGGAGGCGCTGGGTCCGATGCTGGGCGCCCGGGGGATCACCCTGAGACTGGACCGGTTCGAGAGCCTCACCGGGAACTACACTCTCGCCGGCGGCGTCCTCCGGACGACCGACCTCCTCCTGGTTCAGGGGGAGAATCGGGTGGCGGCGTCGGGCAGGTACGGGCTCACGGATCGGACTCTGGACTTCGACGTGGTGGCGCGCACTGCCCAGGGGACCATTGACGCGAAGGTCCTGGGGACTGCCGACAAGCCGCGGATCCTGCCCGGAGCGGGGGCGATCTGGAAGAGACTCGGCCGGGAACTGGAGAAGCGCCTCGGGCCTGAAGGCGCGGCGCCGTATCAGGAACTCTTTCGGCAACTCCTGAAGCCGTGACGGGAGGCCGGAGGTATCGGCTGAGGGATGGACATCCACGCCCTGGAGGTCTTCTGCCGGATCATGGAGACGCGCTCATTCTCCCGGGCGGCGGAGGCGGTCTCTCTGACCCAGCCCACGGTGAGCGGGCACATCAAGAACCTGGAGGAGGAGGCGGGCACGCGCCTCTTCGACCGACTGGGGAAGGAGATCCGCCCCACCAGGGCCGGCGAGATCCTCTACCGGTATGCCACCGAGATCCTCCGCCTCCGGACGGCGGCGCTGCAAGCCCTGGACGAGCACAAGGGCCGCCTCCGGGGGAACCTTCTCATCGGGGGGAGCACCATCCCGGGTGAGTACATCCTCCCGACTCTCCTCACCCGCTTCAAGGCCCGCTACCCGGAGATCGCCCTCACGCTGCGGATCGGGGGCTCCCGGGAGGTGGTTGCGGCTGTGGCGGAGGGGGAGTACGAGGTCGGGATGGTCGGGGCCCGGTTCGACGACCCCAAGCTGAAGTACGTCCGGTTTGCGGGGGACGAGATTGTCCTGGCAGTCCCGGCGGGCCACCCGTGGGCCTCGCGACGTCGCGTGAGCCTGGCGGATGTCGCGCGAGGGCCACTCATCCTCCGGGAGCCGGGCTCGGGCACCCGCCGGGCGACGGAGGAGGCCTTCGCGCGGGCAAGGGTCAAGCCCGCCGAGGGGGCCGTGGTCGCCGAACTCGGGAGTAACGAGGCAGTCCGGCAGGCCGTGCGGGGTGGGGCGGGCTGCTCGTTCATCTCCCGCCGGGCCATCGAGGAAGAATTGAAGCACGGGGCGTTGGCCGCTGTCCCAGTCGAGGGACTCAAACTGACCCGCGACTTCTACATGGTCACCCACCGGCGCCGCTCCCGCTCGCCGGCCGGCGAGGCGTTCCGGAAGTTCCTCTTGGAGCAGGCCAAGACCTG
>CAZRDA010000225.1:0-3555 GCA_964598715.1 uncultured bacterium
AGGTCCCCAGGAAGACCTGGTCCACGTGGATCCCCTCCCGCGCCACCTCGCTGATCGGCTTCACGTTGCCCGGCGTGTGGGGGACGCAGACCAGCGGCTCCAGCCGGCTCACGTCAATCTCCAGGGTCTGCTCGTAGGTGGCGTCGGGATCGGCGGCGAGCGGCTGCCAGTCCTTCTCCCGCCCCTGGCGGGCGAGGAAGGCGCGGGTCTGCTCGTCGGAGGGGAAGAGGCCCAGCTTCGCCCCGGCCTCCTGGGCCATGCTCGTCATGGTGAGCCGCGCGTCCATGGAGAGGGTTGGGACGGTGTCCCCCGCGTACTCCATCGCCTTGTAGGCCGCGCCGTCCTCCCCGATGCGCTCGATGATATGGAGGATGATGTCCTTGGAATAGACGCCCGGCTGCAGTTTCCCCTTGAGGACAAACCGCATCGTCTCCGGGACCCGGAACCAGGTCTTCCCCAGCGCCATCGCGATGGCGACGTCGGTGGAGCCCATCCCGGTGGCGAAGGCGGCCAGTCCCGCCGCCGTGCTGGTGTGGGAGTCCGCCCCCACTACGATGTCCCCCGGCTTCACGTACTTCTCGGCCAGGAGCAGGTGGCTGATGCCGGAGCCGACATCCTCCAGGATAGCCCCGGTAGTGGCCGCGAACTCCCGGAGGCGCTTGTGCATGTTGCTGTACTCGGGCCGGGAGGCGGGGCCCATGTGGTCCAGGACCAGCATCGCCCGCCGCGGGTACTTGACCATGTCCCGCCCCATCAGTTCGCGGATCATGTCGAAGGTGAGGACGCCCGTCCCGTCCTGGACGATGGCCATGTCCACGTCCGTCACCACGATATCCCCGGCGCGGACCACGCGCCCCAGCCGCCGCGACAGGATCTTCTCGGCCAGCGTCAGCCCCATGGCGTCACCTCGAGGTAAGAGTGCATCCCGCGTTCCCGTCCGGTGGGACCGCAGGGCCAAGCCCTCTGGACGCGGTCCACCCCTGGTTGATCGCCCCGGGGTTTCTCGAGCCCAGCCTGCTGGCAAGAAGTATCCATAGTATACGCGCTGCCGCGTCCTCCCACAATCCCTTTCCCTGCCCGGGGCCTCTCCGTGGCGAGCCAAAGCGCCCGCAGGAGATGGAACCCTCCAGCCCCAGCCGGTCCAGGCAAACTCGGCCGATGCAGCGCATGGGCCTTGAGTCCGTGGAGCGTTCCTGGCGGTGCGCGGTGACGCACTCTGGCCCTGCCGCTATATCTGGCTTGACACCCGATCTCAGGTCTCCTGCTTTAATTTGTCAATTCCAAAGGGGATTTCGAGCCGGTCCTTCGCCGTAAGCCTCTCGCTGGCATATCGGTTGCACCCGGAAGGAGCCCGAAGGAAGGCGGAGACCCCTTCCCGATAAGAGCTAACCCGCCGCGAGGCGGGGACGCAAAGCCACGGGTCAGGCGAAGGGCCTGACAGCCGGGCTGCCGAAGGAAGGGAAACAGAAGGCTCCTCGGGGACAGGGTGGTCTCCAGCGAGAAAGGGGGATGACCGTGTCCTCGAGAGCTGGTTCTCCTCCCGTCCAAATCAGCCACTGGGGCTTCCCACTCAGTGATGCTCGGCGTCGGCGTGTGCCTGCTGTGGGGCAGAGGGTCGGCTCGGACTGCAAAGGCATGACGCTGGCGGAGATCCTTGTCGCCGTGGCCGTCATCGCGATCTTTACCGCGGGCTTGGCGGCGCTGGCGACGGGGCTGGTGAGGGGCAGTGCGAAAGCGAAGTCCATGGACATCGCGGTGTTCCTCGCACATGACCGTCTGGAGCAGGTCCGGAACACGCTGTTCGCGGACATCATCCCCGCGACTTTTCCGGATGAAGCCTACGGGACCATCGTCGTCGGGAACCCGCCGGTGGAATATCCGATCCATCAGCGATCGGTCACCATCCAGGACAATACCCCCGCCGCGGGTATCAAGCGCGTCGTGGTCACGGTCTCTTGGCGAGGCGGCGGCGTGCCCGTGACCGAAGAAATGCTGGTGGCACCGTGAAACCACGCTTGGGGCCGGGCATCCTCCCGGCGGGACGGTCCGCTCAGACGGGAGCGACCCTCCTGGAGCTCCTCATCGCCCTGGCCATCGCCGGCATCATCGCCCTGGGCCTGTACGCCTTTTTTGGGGCGACCTTCCAGACCTACACTGACCAAACCGCAACGGCCCGGATGATCCAGAACGCCACGACCGCCATGACGATGATCACTAAGGATATCCGGATGGCCGGGATTTCCTCGTCTACGGCGTGTGCCCAGGTGGCCCTGGTGCCCCTGGTGAGAGCGGACAACGCTTCCGGAGGGACAATTACGATCTGGATCGCGACGGATGATCCCACCACGCGGACCGAAGTGGCTCCGCCCGGTCAATCCCAGAGCAGTCCGACCCTGCGAGTCCTCTCCACTGCGGGGTTCGCAGTGGGCAACTTAGCCTTGATCACCGATGGGGTGCAGTGCACGGGGTTCTTGGTGACCGGGGTCGTCGGGGGGACTCCGCCGGGGCTGGTGCACATCCCGGCATTGGACAGCAACTCGCCAGGCGGCGACAGCTACCTGTATCCTGCCCCGAGCAGTCTGGTGCATCGGCTGGGCACGACCCGGCGGATCACCTACAGGGTTGAGGCGCCTGGCCCCACGGCCCGCTGGTTGACCCGGGAGACGCAAGTCTGCGTTCCATTATGTACGGGCGCCGGGCCCGTCCGAGTCGTGCCCGATATCGAGAGCCTGCGCTTCTCCTACAGGGATAACGCCGGCGCGACTATCAACGATCCATCTCCTATCGACACCGCCCCCGAGGCGGCCACTATCCGGCTCGTGAATGTGACGGTGACGTCCAGGGCGGAGCGGCCGAGCCGCCTGGTCGGCGGCGACGGGTTCCGGCGGCACATCCTGACGTCGAGCATCCAGTTACGCAATCTCAGGCAGTAGGCCTGTCGCGGAGGGGACCATGGGACGCAGGGCAGTCAGCGGAGGACAGGGCGGCTATATCCTGTACGTGGCCCTGGGCTTCCTCATCCTCCTCGGGTTGGTGGCGCTGATGGCCACCGACAGCACGGTCAGCCAGGTGCAGAGCGCCGGCCAGGAGGTCCGCGACAAGCGCGCCTTCTTCCGGGCGGAAGGAGGGGGGAACCTCTGTCTCTGGGAACTGCGCAACCGTCTCAAGACCGATCTGGCGGCGTGGTTCCAGAGCCAGAACAGCATCGGCGTCGTCACGCCCTACGTGACCAATATTGACCCTGCCGGGTTGCTGGCCGACCACGCTTTCGGCGGGACCTCATATGGCCCTGCCTTCACGCGCGTCAATGCAACGCGAGCGGAGCTCAACAATCTGAGTTACACGGCGGCGGAGGAGGGCGCGGGCGCCCACACGTGCAACCTCGCAGTGGCCTCCCGGGGGAACCCGGTGAACCAGGGGGCGGGGTTCGCCCCCATCTATCTGTTCCGGTATAGCTACGCCATTGACTCCTCGGCCACGGGAGGGAGAGTGGCTCGGGAGGTCAATGTCCAGGGAAGTTTCTCGGTCCAGGTCACGCAGGACAACTTCGCCCGC
>CAZRDA010000226.1:0-1122 GCA_964598715.1 uncultured bacterium
GTACGATGAGATCTGGGTCTGCGGCTGCCAATCTCTCTTCGACCCCATTAAGGAGTATGAACTCTCTGACAGCATCGCCAAGAAGATCCGCTTCTGCGGTTATTTGGGAGTCGAGCGGCCGGTTGCCTCCACCCAGGAGACCCGTCATGATCTAGAGACAGCGGGGAAGTTGTTTGTGCTCGTCACGGTCGGAAACGGACGGGACGGGTTCCCGGTTCTCGATACCTACCTTCGCGCGCTTGAAATCCTCCCCAAGAACCAGGAAATCTTCAGCCTCCTGGTCGGGGGACCGGATCTACCCGAGGGAGAACAACAGGTCGTACGTCAGCGATGCGAGGAGATGGCGAGAGTTCAGCCTGAACGGCCGGTGAGGTTCATAGACTTTTCCCGCCAGCTCCTGGAGTACATGGCGGCGGCCGATCTCGTCGTGTCGATGGGGGGCTATAATACCCTGGTGGAGATCCTCACGCTCGAGAAGCGGGCGCTCGTCGTCCCTCGCGTCCGCCTCAATTCGGAGCAGTTGATCCGGGCCTCGCTGTTTGAGCGGCTGGGATTGATGCGGATGTTCCACCCCGACCATCTCTCCCCGGAGATTCTGGCCGAGGCCCTCCTGGGCGCTCTGCATGCCCCCGCACCGTCCCGGCAACACCTGCAGGCAGTGGGGCTTGATCTGAACGGCCTCCACCAGGTGAAGACCCACGTTCTGCGCCTCCTCGGCGAGCGTGGGCTGGTCCCGACCACATCGCGGTAGATGGAGCCCGTCATGCCGGCGAAGCTACTGTTCTACGCGCATAACGGGTGGGGCCTTGGCCACCTCAGCCGAATGGTGAAGATCGCAACCCTTCTCCAGGCGGAGATCCATGATCTCTCGATCCTGTTCCTGACCCAATCTTCCCTGGTTCATGTCCTTCGCCTTCCACCCGGGACCGATGTTGTGAAACTCCCTGAGGTCCTGCAGAAGGGCCAGTTCGCCGCCCCGAAGCGTCTTCCATTGCCCTTCGAAGCTGTTACGCAGCTTCGGCAACGGATCATGCGGGCAACAGCCCTCGCCTATCAACCACATCTCTTACTTGTGGATCACGCCCCACTTGGGGTACGGCAGGAGTTGCTGCCTACCCTACG
>CAZRDA010000226.1:1222-3547 GCA_964598715.1 uncultured bacterium
CCCACCCGAGGCGATCCGCCAGGAACTCGGGGTGGGCCGTGGTAAGCTTGTTCTGGTCACTGTCGGCGGGCTGGGCTGGGATGGATTTCCCGTGTTAGACACATACCTCGAAGCTCTTGAGTGCCTTCCAAAGGACCTGGAGCTCCACAGCATCCTCTTCACGGGGCCGGAGTTGCCGCTGGAGCAACGAGAGATCCTGGACCGACGGCGTCGCCAAATAGCTTCGCGCTTCCCCTGGACCCGCTCCGTCCAACTCCTAGAATTCTCTCCCCGGCTATTGGACTTCATGGCCGCCTCGGACCTGATCGTGGCCCGGGGCGGGTATAACACGGTGACTGAGATTCTGTCCCTCGGAAGGCGGGCGCTCATCGTTCCTCGAGTCGCTCCCAACCTGGAACAGCTCACTCGGGCGTCGCTCTTTGAGGAACGAGGGTTGATCCGGATGCTCCACCCCGACCATCTCTCCCCACGGCGTCTGGCCGAGGCGCTTCTGGCTGCTCTCCGCGCCGCACCGCCGTCCCGGCAATCCTTCCAAGCGGTAGGGTTGGATCTGAACGGCCTCCATGAGGTGAAGACCCACGTGGTTCGCCTCCTGCGTTATCAAGCAAAAATCCCTTCCTCACGGTACGAGGGGTAAATGAGCCAACACATGCCGAAGAAGGTCTTGATGTACTCAGCAGATACTTTCGGGCTCGGCCACCTCCGCCGCCAGCTGAAAATCGCGAGCGTCCTCCAGACCGAACTCCAGGATCTCTCGATCCTTATCCTTACGGGGTCCTCCATGGTCCATAGTTTTCGCCTCCCTCCAAGAGTCGATTATGTCAAGCTCCCCGGCCTGTTTTGGGAGGGTAAAGGAGTGTTCACCTCGAAATACCTGCCGCTGCCATTCGAGGAGGTCAAGCGGCTCCGGGAGCGGATTATCTTGGAGGCGGCCCTTGCCTATCAGCCCCATCTTTTTCTTGTCGATTACCACCCGACAGGGGTAGGGGGGGAGCTTCTATCGACCCTCCGAGCCCTCAGCGAGAACGGGAGAGAAGCAGCATTGGTCCTCGGATTGCGGGATATCGTGGATGACCCAAAGGGAGTCCGAGCCCGCTGGGCGGCCGATTGCGTGATCCCGGTGCTGGAGGAGCTGTACGATGAGATCTGGCTCTACGGCTGCCAGGCCCTCTACGACCCCATCAAGGAATACGAGCTCCCTGACGCGGTCGCCCGAAAGGTCCGGTTCTGCGGCTACCTGGATGTCGAGCCCCCGGCCGCCTCGTCCGAGCAGACCCATCGGGAGCTGGGGATCATGGGGGAGACGTTCGTGCTCGTCACCGTCGGAAACGGCCGCGATGGGTTCACGATGCTGGACGGCTACCTGCAGGCGCTTGAGCTCCTCCCCAAGGACACGAAGCTCTTCAGCCTCCTGGTCGGCGGCCCGGATCTCCCCCGCGGAGACCAAGAGGGCTTACGGCAGCGGTGCAGCCAGATGGCGCTGGCCCAGCCTGAGCGTCCAGTGAGGTTCATCGAGTTTTCTCCCCGGCTCCTGGAGTACATGGCCGCTGCCGACGTCGTCGTGTCGATGGGGGGCTACAATACCCTGGTCGAGATCCTCGCGCTCGAGAAGCGGGCGCTCGTCATCCCCCGCGTCCACCTCCATTTGGAGCAGTTGATCCGGGCGTCCCTTTTCGAGCGGCTGGGCTTGATCCGGATGCTTCACCCAGAGCAGCTTTCGCCTGAGCTGATGGCAGAGGCCCTCCTGGCTGCCCTGCACACCCCGCCGCCGTCCCGGCAACGCCTGCGGGCGGTGGGGTTTGACCTAAACGGCCTTCACCAGGTCAAAGAACATGTTGTTCGCCTCCTTGGTGCACGCGGGCGGCTGCCGCATCCGTCGCGGTAGATGGCCTTGCGGCTTCCTCTGGCAGTTTTTCCAGCGCGCGGAGGGAAAGTCGGTCTTGTTCAAGTGTTCGAGGGCAGAACTCGCGGTGGGGTTCACGTCGATCCCCTCATTCACGAAACCGCTTGCCGTTGGCGTCCCTCTTTGATATAAGGCGGAAGCGACTTGCGTCGCACTGATCCCGTAGGGCGCTGCTAGTTGCGCCCTTCAGGGACAGGGCAAGTCCTGTCCCTGCGAAGGCCCTGCGAGATTCCTCATGAGGTCTTTATTGATGCCACGCCATTTGCCGCGCTGCCTCCTGACGTTGCTCCTCCTTTCATTTTCCTATTCCATACCAGTGGTCTCGGCGCAGGATACTGCAAGTCGGGATTTGCTCGAGCGGGTCAAAGAACTGAAATCGATCGTCACGATCGAGGCTGATGAGCTGGAGCGCCGCGAACGGG
>CAZRDA010000227.1:0-3528 GCA_964598715.1 uncultured bacterium
CCTGCCTCTCCCCTCGCCCCCCTCCCGCGCCCGCCACGGCCCCGCCCCCCCCGCCCCCCCGCCCCGCCCCCCCCGTTAAGGCGCCGCCCCCCCCGGCTACCGTAGAGTTGGATCCGGGGCTGATTGCTCTCTCGGAGGGGGAGGAAGCCCCCGCCGAGGAGCCGGGCACTGTCACCCTGGACGAGCAGGCGACCGACGATGCGGCCGCCTATGTTGCCCGCCTGGAGAAGGAGCTGGGAGGAGCCACGGGCGAGGTCGCCTTTGACCTGACGGACGCGGCGCAGGAAGACGCTCTGGATGCCGGGGCCATTGCCCACGAGGCGGAACAGGTGCTGGGGGAGATGGGAGGCGCCGGGGAGGCGCGCCCGGCCGAGGGGGTCCTCGAGCTCCTGGAGGACTCCTCCGATCTCGCGGCGGAGGCCGGGGCTCCTGACGCCCCGGAGAGCCTCGGGCTGGACGTGGGCGAGGGCGTGAGCCCGGTCGCATCCGCACTGGCCGAGGCCGAGGATAGCCAGGTGAGCGACCACGTCGCCAAGGGGGAGGTCTACCTCAAGTACGGTCTGGTGGACAAGGCGATTGAGCACCTGCAGCAGGCCCTGACCCTCTCCCCTCGGAACCTGAAGGCGCGGCAGCGCCTCAAGGACGTCTATCTGGATCGAAACCTCGCGGACCAGGCGGTCAAGGAGGGGCTGAGCATCTCGTCCATTCTCATGAGCCGCGGAGCGAAGGCCGAGGCGAAGGCGGAGCTGGAATCTCTGGCCAAACTGGACCCCTCCAATGCACTGGTGCGGGAGGCCCTGGAGGACCTCGCGGGGAAGGCGGCCCGTCCGGCAGCGCGGCCGACCCCTCCCAGGCCTGCGGCCGCCCCGCCGGCGCCTGCCAAGGCACCCCCGCGGAAGCAGGTCGCCGCGGAACTGGCGGAAGTGGACTCCTTCCTTCAGCAGGGGATGGTAGAGGAGGCACGGGACGCTCTGGAACGGATCCTGGCGGCAGCCCCCGGGAACGCCGAAGCCCAGCGGCGGCTCGAGGCGCTCGAGGCCCTGCCCGCCGCCGCGTCGGCCTCCGAAGGCATCGTCCCCGGGCTGGGAACGTTCGTCGGAGGCCAGCCGATGGAGACCGCGGGTGAGCTGGGCGGGGAGCCCGCTCCCCCCGAGCCGCCTGGTGAGGTTTCCACCGAGGAACCCGCGCGGCCCTTCTCGTTCTTGCCGTCCTCCGAAGACGTCTCGGCCGTTTTCACGGTGGCCCAGGAGGAAGGCCCCGGGGAGGAGGGCTACGTGAATTTCGGGACCGACTTGATCGAGGAGATCGGTGTCGAATCCCCCGGGGACACGGCCCCCCTGCTGACGGAGATCCTGCAGGAATTCCGGAAGGGAGTCCGGGAGCAGCTAAGCCCGGAGGACTACGAGACCCACTACAACCTGGGGATCGCGTACAAGGAGATGGAGCTGTACGACGAGGCTGTCGAGGAGTTCCGCCTGGCCGCCAAGGAGCCGGGCCGGGTCCTTGTCTGTGCAAACCTCCTGGGGCTCTGTTTCCTGGCCAAGGGGGACGCCGCGCAGGCCGTCGCGGAACTCGAGCAGGGGCTCGCCCTGCCGGGGGTCCAGGGCGAAGAGGCGTGGGCCCTCCAGTACGACCTCGCCACCGCGTACGAGGCCACGGGAGACCCCGCCAAGGCCTACGAGCTGCTGAGCGCCCTCCAGGAGGAGGCGCCCAGGTTCCGGGACGTGAAAGCCCGCTTGCGGGATCTCAAGGGTCGGCTGAAGGAGCCACCCCCCGGGAGGGTCCGCCCCGCCGCCGGCCCGGCCGTCCGGCCGCGCGAGGCCCCCGCCCCGCCCCCTCCGGCCCCTGCTGCAGACCCCCCGCAGCCGCCGCCGCAACCGGGGAAGAGCAAGAAGAAGAAAATCTCCTTCATCTAGCGCCGTCTCGAGTCGGCAGGGCGTCGCAGCGCCCCGGGGAAGGCACCCATGAGTTACGAGCAGTTCTACGGCTTGCGGGAGCAGCCGTTCGCCAATACCCCCGATCCACGCTTCTATTTCGACGAGCGGGAGCACGCCGATGTGCTTGCCCGTCTCATGCACGCCGTCACCACCAGGAAGGGGCTGGCGGTGGTGGTGGGGGATCTGGGGACCGGGAAGACCATGCTCGCCCGCCGGATGCTGGACGCCCTGGATGAGAGCCAGGTGGAGTCCGCGCTGCTGGTCATCATCCACTCCGCGATCAGCCCCGAGTGGCTGCTCCGCAAGATCGCCCTGCAGCTCGGGGTGGAGGACATCGCCGAGAACGCCGACAAGGTCGCCATTCTCACCGTCCTGTACAAGCGGCTCGAGGCGTTGCAGGGGGAGGGAAAGAAAGCCGTGGTGCTGATTGATGAGGCGAACATGCTCCAGCGGCGGGAGGTCATGGAAGAGTTCCGTGGCCTGTTGAATCTGGAGGTCCCGTCGGGAAAGCTCGTCACGTTTATCTTTTTCGGCCTCCCCGAGCTGGAGGAGCACCTGGCGGTGGACCCCCCGCTGGCGCAGCGGGTGGCCCTGAAGTGCCGGATGCGGGCCTTCAACGCGGAGACCACCCAGGCCTACATCCAGCACCGGCTGCGGGTCGCCGGGGCCACCCGCGAGCTCTTCGCCCCGGAGGCCCTGGAGGCGATCCACCGCCACGCTCGGGGCATCCCCCGGCTCATCAATACGCTCTGCGACAATGCCCTGATGGAAGGCTTCCTCCTGAAGAAGAAGGACCGGATTGACGCGGAGCTGGTGGAGAGCGTGGCCCGGGACCTCGGTGTGGCCCCGGCGCGCGCCGCGACCGTCGGCGACCGTCGGTGAGGCGCGGTGAACCTCCCGAACACCCTCACCCTCGTCCGGATCTTCCTGGTCCCGGTCCTGATGGTTTTCCTCATCGCCACTGCCCGGCCCTACCCGATGGTGGCCGCGGCGATATTCCTTCTGGCGGTCCTCACGGACTGGCTGGACGGCCATCTGGCCCGTCGCCGCCGGCAGGTCACCACGCTGGGGACCCTGCTGGATCCCATCGCCGACAAACTCCTGATCGCCGCCGCACTCATCTCGCTGGTCGAGGTGGACAAGATCCCGGCCTGGATCGTGGTCCTCATCGTGGGGAGGGACATCGCCGTGACCGGGCTCAGGGGGATCGCCGCGGCGCAGGGGGTGGTCATCGCGGCCAGCGACTGGGGGAAGGTCAAGATGGTGGCGGAGGTGGTCGCGGTCACGCTCCTGATCCTGAGCCTGCGAGAAGCCCCGCTCGCCGACTGGCCCGTCCGGGTCGGGACGGTAGTCCTGTGGGCCGCGATGGCGATCGCCGTTCTCTCCGGGGTGGACTACTTCCGGAAGTTCTGGCGCCGGGTTGATCTGAACCGTTGAGGGGTGCCGGTGGGGGCGGCGTTCCTGCTGGTCCTGGGCGGGTACCTTCTCGGCTCGGTACCGTTCGGTCTCCTCCTCGGCTGGTGGCGGGGGGTGGATGTCCGCGAGCGGGGGAGCCGGAACATCGGGGCCACCAACGTCCTCCGGGTGGTGG
>CAZRDA010000228.1:0-3490 GCA_964598715.1 uncultured bacterium
TCAGGTTGGTCGGCCCGTAGGCGAACTCGTGCAGGTGCGTCTTGCCGATCAGGATCGCCCCCGCCCCCCGGAGCAGGCGGATCAAGGTGGCATCTGCGTCCGGGATCCAGTCGGCCAATATCCGGGAGCCGCAGGTCGTCCGGATGCCCGCTGTCTGGATCAGGTCCTTGACCGAGACCGGGATCCCGTGGAGCGGGCCCTTGTACCGCCCGGCCCGGATCGCCCGTTCCGCCCGGCGGGCCGCGGCTAACGCCTCGTCCGCCGTGATCGTGCGGAAGGCGTTCAGACGGGGCGAGACTGCGGCGATCCGGTCCAGGATGGCGCGGGTCACCTCCACGGGGGAGACGCTGCGCCGCTTCAGGAGCCGGGCCACCTCCGTAAGGCTCAGAAGGAGAAGGTCGGTGTCGGGCACGTCATGGCTCCTCGAGCCGGAAGGCCGTCACCGGCTCCAGGCCTGCCAGGTCCAGGGTAGTGAGCCGATCGAGCGCCGGGCCGAGTGCCGAGACCGCTGCCACGACCGCCGCCCGCTCCACCCAATCAAGCCGCAGCCCCGCCGCCTCCGTGAGGATCTGTTCCAACATCTTCGCCGTCCGCGCCACTTCCTCCCTCCTCTCTGGCCGTGGCTCCCGCAGGGGCTACCGATCCGATCCCGGCGTGTGGGGCTGCTCGGCCCGGTTGGGGCTGGCTTCCCAGGCCGCGATGGCCGCGGCCACGCCCTCAGCGATCGCGCGGGCCTTCGGGCTGACCCCCGTAAGGACCGCCTCCTCGCGGGGATCAATGTCCACGAGCTTCTGGCCTTGGGTCACCCGGACTCCGTCCTTCAGGATCCCGCGGATGGTCCCGCCCACCCTCGCCACGACGGCAGCGCCCCCCACCTCCCCCACCGTCTGCCCGGCCTCAACGAGGGCGCCGATGTCCAGGCGCGTCCCGAAGACCCCGGTCCCCGGCGCATAGAGGTAGCGCTCCTTCGTGAAGCCGCCGAGGTCCACCGGGACCCCGTCGTAGGGAAGGGCCTCGCCCTCGGCGATCACCTTCCCCAGGCTCGGGCCCCGGGCCGTCTCGATGACCACGTGTGCCTCCCTCCCCGCCAAAAAGCCGGGGCCCAGCCCGATCACGAGCGGTGCCTCGACCACGGAGGAATCGCTCCGCTGTCTCTTGCGCATCCTCCCGTCCAGCAGGACGGCCGGCCTGAGGGCCCGGATAGTCTCCCCCGTCGGATCCACCAGGAGCGGAATGGCCTCCCGGGTTTCCAGGAGCCGCTGCGTCGCCGAGACTGAGCCCGTCCGGACGGCGCGCACTCCCTCCACCGTGGCCTCCCCGTCAAAGACGGCCTGGGCGAAGGCCATCCTCCGGCGGACCACCCGCGGCTCCGGCTCCTCCACGATCACGACGGCGCGTCCCTCGCGGAAGAGGCGGTGGGCGACCGCGGAGGCCAGGTCACCTCCCCCCTTGATCGCCACGAGGAGCCGCCGCGGGGAACCCATCCGAGCGAGTCCTCCTTCAGCGCTCGCGGCAGGCCGCCCCGGCGCCCCGGACGGCATCAGCGCATGCCGCGGCCTCCCAGGCGAAGTTGTGCGGGCGGCCGGCGGCATCCACGGCGGTGAGGCGGAGGAGGCGGGGGCCGCCGCCTAGAGCCAGGGCCACGAGCAGGAGGATGACGCGACACATGGTGGTCTCCCGGGAAGGGACGAGCGCGGCGAGTCTACATCAGCCCTTCTCCCGCCTCAAGGCCGGTCGCGGTTGGCCGTTGTCCGGGCGCACGGTATGATGGCCTCGTGGAGCAGCACCAGCCCATCGTGGGGCAAGCGGTCGTGGCCGATTGTCTGCTGAAGCGCACCGAGGAGGCGGCGTGAAGAGGCGCGGCATCGGGAGCCGAAACCGGCTCACTGCCGATGGCCGCGCCTTCTCCGTCCAGACGACCCTTCTCCCGGGGGAGGCCGGCTCCCCGACGCCCGCGGCCGCCGAGGCACTGGCGGCTGCCTACTTTGCGTTCCTGAGGCGCCTCACCGGCGGTCTCGTGACCACTGTCGGCGGTGCGGACGGACTTGCCCTTCGTCTGCGCGGATTGCCGGTGCCGCTGCTCACCTTTGGTCGGCCCGGCGAGGTCCCGGAGCCCGAGGGGGCGGCGGCGGGGTACGCCATCACCGGCGGGCTCCTCCTGCGGCGAGGAGTCCAGGGGAGTCGCCTGATCTTCCGGCTGGCCCGGGCCGGTGGCGCGTTGCGAGCCACGGTGGACCTGGAGGAGTTTGCCCCGGCGATCCTTGCCCTCCCGGGCGGCCGGGCCCTGTACCGGCTCGCCCAGGGACCCCTCCACGCCTGGGCGGGACGGCGGTTCCTTCGCGCGCTGCGGCGCCAGCCGCAACGCCTCTAGGAAACGGGTCGGACGCAGCGGGAACTCGGCCGCGGAGCGGAGCGTGCGAGGGTGGGAAGTGGGCGACGAACACTCCCGCTCGGAGGTGCGGGGGGGATCCGGTTACTCGGGAAGGCTGGCGCCGGGGCGCAACTGCCTTCGGAGTTCCTCGTCAGAGACTCGGCGAGGGAGGAGTTCTTCCGTGCCTTTCCCGGGGTGTTCGGCTTGGGGAGCCGGCGCAGCCCCCAAGCCGGGCCCTGCGGTCTGGGGCGGCGCGGAGATACCCTCCTGGGGCGTGGTGTGCTGGGTGCGCGGGGAGAAGAAGAATGTCAAGATGATGGCCAGAACGGCGAGGAGGACCACGCCTCCTGCCACACCCCGCCACCCGGGGGCGGATTGGGCCCGGTCGGTCCGGTCGGGGGGCCGGCGCCGCCCGCGGCGGTCAGGAGGTCGTCCCCGGCCGCGCCGCTCAGGAGGCCGGAGCCGGTCAGGGGGTCTGCTGCCAGTTCGGACGCTCATTGAGGCCGGAGAGCATGCTGACCAGGCTGCCGATGGTCGGGAAGAAGGGGGGGGACATCCCCCTCGCCATCCGGGTGTCGTAGACGAAGTTCCGCCCGTACCCGGTGTTTCTGTCGCCGAAGGTGCCGAAGGTCCCGTAGGTGTTCTCGATCACCCCTCCGAGGATCGTGGCAATGCCCCTGGGGGTGCCCTCGTCGTAGTCGTCCACCCGGAACTCCCCGGTGGGGGTCATGACCGTCGCGTGGACGCTGATGTCGTTGGGCGCCATCGTCCCGATCCGCACATTGCCACTCCAGGAGATGATGCCCAGGATATTCCTGGTCCCCTCGGCGCTCGGGGGATTGCTCCCGGCCCCCGCCGTGTAGTTCTCGTACCTGAGGTGGTTGCTAATCAGGATATCCCCGGTCGCCGCCACCGTCACTCTGGAATTCCGCTGGACGGTGCCGGACAGGCTGGTGAGCCTCCCGTCCGTGAAGATCATGCCGTTGGGGACGCCGGTGAAGGGGGTGGAGTTCCCCCCGACCTGGAGGATCGTTTGGTTCGACGCGTAGTTGACCGTCACCGTGGTGGTCGTGCCCCCCTGCGTGACGGTGTAGATGGCGGTGTTACCCGAGGCGCTCA
>CAZRDA010000229.1:0-3471 GCA_964598715.1 uncultured bacterium
GGGGCCGAAAAACCGCGACGCCCCCGGCTGGGGGCGTCCGTCGGCGCGCGGCGTTGTCGCGTCCCGCCCGGTTAGTCGCCGGCCTGATTCACGGTGAAGATGAGGATGCTCTTCCCCACGCCGATCTCGTCCAGGTGCTTCACCTCCGCTTCGCCCACCTTTTCCCCGTTCACGTACGTGCCGTTCGTGCTCTGCAGATCCCGGACGAGATACGCGGTTCCCGCGATCTCCAGTGCCGCGTGGGATCCGGAGACCTCGGGGTCATTCAGGATCAGGTCCCCCGTCTTGCGCCCGATGACGACGCGGTCCTTCGTGACAGGGAACGCCTTCCCCCGGTCGGGGCCGGACTGGACGACCAGGGAGAGCCGCAGTCCGGAGGCGGCGCTCAAGGGGGCACCGGCAGGCGAGCGCTGGATGCCGGTCACGTCCGAGGCTGCCCCCCCCCGCGCGTCCCCGGTCGGGCCAGGCGAGAGCGGGCTCTGGCACCTCTGGCAGGTCAGGCGCCCCGTTGGAAGGGAAGGCCCTTTCAGCCTGTACCTGGCCCCGCACTGGTTGCACTGGATGATCACGACCGCCCTCCTCAGCGCGCGGTGAGCTTCGCCAGCGCCGCATCCAGGGCGCCGGACATGCAGGAATTTTCGGTCGGGGGCTTCCCCTTTGCCCGCCGGAGCACCGGAACTGCCCGGGGGTCCTTTGCCTCCCCCAGGCGGATGGCCGCGCGGCGGCGGGTCGGGCAATCCTCCCGCTCAAGATCCAGGATGTAGAGGGCCACCATGTCCACCGGCTTCGCCAGGCGCTCGAGGGCCTTGGCCGCATTCCAGCGGAGCCGGTGCCGCTCGCTCTCGAGGGCCCCACGCAGCGGCGGGACGGCTGGCCCCCCGATGGAAACCAGCAGGTCGCCCGTCTCCCCGGCGGTCTCCCGATGCCCCAGGAGGTCCACGAGACCGGCCAGCAGATCCCGCTCCTCCCGATAGCGATAGTCCAGTTGGGTCGCCAGCCGGAAGGCCCTGAGTGCGGCCTTGCGCTCGCCCGCGGCCAGGTAGGCCTGGCCCAGGAGCGCGCGCGTGTGCCCCCCTGCCCCCTCCCTGGCCTCCAGCTCTGTCAGGAGCGCGATCGCGTCGTGCGACCTCCCCTGCTGGATCAGGCGACTCGCCTCTCCGACGGTATCCGTGAGGAGGGGGACCAGGACAGACAGGATCCCGATCCCGGCGATGCCGAAGAGGACCAGGGTCGTCCACCTCCAGCCCGAGAAGCGGCCAGCCCCGGCCCGACCGGCCTGGGCCAGGTGTTTGGTCGGGCGAAGCGCCCGTTCGGCACCCTCTTGGGACCGGGGTGAGCGCGGCCGCAGGCCGGGCAGCACCGCCAGCATGGCGCGCGCACGGGAGAGCCCGGCCCGCCACCGGCCGGGAGTGCCCGAGGGCGGCGCAGCGATGTTCCTCCGGGCGCTGTCTCCCAGAGCCCTGGCTCCCCCGGGAAGTGCTGCCAGCGCCCGCAGTTCCCGCACGATCTCGGAGGCTCCGGCCGGCCGGCCGGCCGGCTCTTTCGCCAGGCAGCGCTCCACGAGGGCCGGGAGGGCCGCGGGCAGATCCCGCCGGAGGGATCCCAGCGGCGGTGGGTCCTCGTGGACGGTCTTGTAGACGACGGCGGCCAGCTCGGCGGCGCCAAACGGCTTTTGCCCCGAGAGGATCTCATACAAGACGACGCCGAGGGCGAAGAGATCCGTGCGGGCATCCGCCGGGCGCCCCTGGAGTTGCTCGGGGGCCATGTACGGAGGGGTGCCAATCGCGCTCGTCCCGTGTGTCACATTGGACGTTGCCATGCGGGCCACTCCGAAGTCCATCACCTTGGCCTGCCCCTCCGGGGTCAGCATGATGTTGGCTGGCTTGATGTCCCGGTGCACGATGCCATGGGCATGAGCGTAGGCCAGGCCGTCCGCGACGTCTGCCCCGATTGCCACGGCCTCGGGCCAGGGGAGCGGCCCGGCCTTCCGGAGGTGGTCCTCGAGCGTCTCCCCCTCCACGAACTCCATGGCGATGAAGCGTTCCGTCCCCTCCTCGCCGGCGTCATAGACGGTGACGATGTTCGGATGCTGGAGGCCACCGGCTGCCTGGGCCTCCCGGACGAAGCGGGTGAGGAACTCCTTTTCCGCGTGGCCCGCGTCGGCCATGGTCTTGATGGCGACCACCCGGCCGATCACGGGGTCCCGGGCCTTGTAGACGACCCCCATCCCCCCCCGCCCGACCTCCGCGAGGACCTTGTAGCGTCCAAAGTGCTGCTTGCGCCGCATTGGCCAGGGCTCCCGGTGGTATCTCGGGCCGAAACCCCGTCTGGGGACGGAGAGGTCCCGTGGGGATTAGCAGGGGGCGTGCCAACTCGGCGCCAGTGCGGGAAATAAGCGTTGACGCTCCACCGGGGCACCCCTAGAATTCCTTGGCGATGCGGCGGACGACGGGGCCGAGGAGCAAGCATGTGAGTTCCCGACCGATGCCAGGGCCGGGCGGGGCGCGGGGATCGGGGCGGCTGTCGCACATCCGGCCAGACGCGAAGGCCGCGGCCGGCCGGATCCTGAGCAGACTGGGGCGGTACTACCCTGATGCTCGGGTGGAACTCAAGTACAAGACGCCCCTGCAACTGTTGGTGGCGACGATCCTGTCGGCCCAGTGCACCGATCAGCGGGTGAACCAGGTGACCCGGAGCCTCTTCCAGCAGTATTGCACCGCGGCCGACTTTGCGCGCGCGGACCCGGCGGTCCTGATGGAGGAGATCCGCTCGACCGGCTTCTTCCGGAATAAGGCCCGGGCCATCATTGGCTGCTGCCAGCGGCTCCTCACCGAGCATGGTGGAGAGGTCCCCGACACCATGGAAGCCCTCACGGCCCTTCCCGGGGTCGGGCGGAAGACGGCGAACGTGGTCCTGGGAAACGCCTTCGGCAAGGCGGCCCTGGCCGTTGATACCCACGTCACGCGGGTGGCAAACCGCCTGGGACTCACGGCGACGGAGGATCCGGATAAGATCGAGCGGGACCTGTGCAGCGTCATCCCCCCCGCCCGCTGGGCCAAGGCGACGCACCTCCTGATCTTCCACGGCCGCTACACCTGCAAGGCCCTCCGGCCCCTGTGCGACCGATGTCCGGTCTACGAGGACTGCCTCTGGCCGGGAAAGCCGAGACGGCAAGGGGCGAGCCCACTCATCCGTCCGGCGGCTCGGGCACCGCGGGGGTGAAGGAGATGCCCGACCCCGGCGAAGCCGAAACCCTGCTGGCGGACTTCCGCTCCCGCTACCCCTTCCCCCTGGATTCCTTCCAGGAGGAAGCCATCCGGCACATCCTCGAGGGGGCCTCGGTGATCGTCTCGGCCCCCACCGGCGCCGGGAAGACCCTCATCGCCGAGTTCGCCAATGCGCGGGCCTTCGCGGCCGGCACCCGCCTGGCCTACACCACCCCCCTCAAGGCGCTCAGCAACCAGAAGTTCG
>CAZRDA010000230.1:0-3461 GCA_964598715.1 uncultured bacterium
TGCCCCGATCATCAAGGGGTACCTGAAAGAGTTGGAGAAGCCGTAGGGCAGGACAGTCACACGGTGGGAGGAGATGTGCCTGACTCACCTAGGAGGAAGTGCTGGATCAGTGAAAACACCACCCAGAGAAAGGAAGGGAAGAGATCATGGTGCGTGAATGGCTGTTGACAGCAACTCTCGTGATCGCTTTGCTCGGAGCAGGGTGCGCAACCATACCCCCCTACAACCCCTTTAAGATTGCTCAGGACGAATTCTATGGCAGGATCAAGACGATTGCCATGGCCCCAGTTGTCGTTCCGGGGGACCTCGAAGACCCAGAACCGGTGAAGGCCAAATTCGAATCACTCATTGAGGCCAAGTTGCGGGAAGCGGGGTTCTCTATGGTCCCATCGCGGGAATCCAGGGAGATATTCGAGAAGATGAACAAACAGCTCGGTGGGATTTTTGATCCCGTCACCGGTAAGCGAGACGAAACAAAACTCAAGACTGTTCGGGAGCATGCCCTGCGAGAATTGAGCACAAAGTTCAAGGCCGACGCGGTGCTCCATCCCAGCATCCGGGTTGTCAAAGCCCAGTTCGCCGGCGGAGTGGCAAAGTGGGATGGAACATCAGAATCGATGGCAACCGGAGGGTTCATGGCGGCCCTCCTCTCCCAGTCTGCTCAATATCGAGGTACCGTTGGAGCACTGTCCTTGGTCGCCGTTGTTGAAGACATCCATGGGGTTGATGTCTACGTGGATGGGGGTGGAATTCAACTGTTATCAAAACTTTCTAGTGGGTTTCTCGCTTCAACTGAACTCGTCCCAGTGCCACGGAATGAACTCTTCGCCACCGAAGAACGAAACGTTGCTGCTGTGAATATTGCGTTGGGTTCTCTCGTCAGGACACCCCCGCCCCCCGAGGCAGCCAAAGCAAAACCCTAAACAACAGGATCAGAATGCGTCAACCACTTCCCTATCGAACTCAGTCCGAGGCGGGCTCCTGCCGGGGAGCCGGGACGCATGGGGAAGCCACACGCACTGGGGATCCTTCCTGCGTCTGGAAACTCTGCTCAAAAGGACCGGGCGCTCGGTGTCCGAGGCGGGTGGCGCAACCATGGGCAGGGTGAACTGGGCGTTGCGCTTCTACACCGAGGTGTTCAAGCTCCGCCACCTGCACTACGGCTTGTGGGACGCCGGGGCCGCCTTGACGCTGGAGAATCTTCAGCATGCCCAGGAGGAATACGCTCGCCACCTGATCGCCCTCTTCCCCCGGGATGTCCAGCGCGTGTTAGACGTCGGGTGCGGGACGGGGGCGATTTCCCTGCGGCTGCTTGAAGCGGGGTACAGCGTGGAAGGGGTCTCGCCGGATCCCCATCAGGGGGAGGCGTATCGCGTCATCACGCAGGGAAGGGCACCGTTTCATTTGAGCACGTTTGAAGATCTGTCGTCCGGCGGGTGTGGATTCGACCTCATCTTGATGGCGGAGAGTTGCCAGTACATCAAGGTGACGCCCGGCCTCGCCCAGGCGGCGAGGCTTCTCAGGGGTGGCGGGTACCTCTTGGTCTCCGACTATTTCGTCAAGGGGGAGAAGGAGGCCGGCTGTCTCCAGTGTCGCTCTGGACACGAGCTGGCAGCGTACCTCCGGGCTTCAGAAGGTGCCGGCTTCGCCTTGAGACACAAGGGCGATATTACGCCCCGGGTCCTGCCGACGCTGGATCTGGCCGGGATGTTCTACCGGACCTATGTGGAGCCGGCGAGAAAGCTCGGGGCCGCGTTCCTGGGCGAGAGGCACCCCTGGGTCTCCCGCGTCCTCTGGGGTTTCCTGGGGAAGCGCATCCGCAAGTTGGAGGAGAGTCTCCCGTTGCTGGACAGCGCGGCCTTTGCCCGCTGCAAGAGCTATCTGGTCCTCCTGTTCCAGCGAGCGGTGTAGAAGCTCCCGCCGTCCCTCTCCGTCCCGGCCGACCGTGCCGGCCCGCCGCGGAGCCGGCTTCTCCGCCCCGCCGTCCTCCGGTCCCTTGACCGATGTCCAGGGATGGGCGAACATGCACTGATGGTGCCAGTCCACTCCTGAGGAACGTTCTCCCCTTCTCCCGAGTTGGAATGGGCAGGACGCCCCTTCGGAGGTCGGAGCCGACCCTCGAATGGATTTCCCGCGCATCCTCGCTGTCGCGACCGCCACCCCGCCGCGCCCCTTCAGGCAGGAGGAGATCCTCGCCCTGTCCGGCTACGCCGATGTGCGGCGGCGCCACTTCTTCACGGCCAGTGACATCGAGACCCGCCACCTGGCGATTGACCCGGCCACCTTCGATCCCGCCGAGTCCCTTGATGCGCTGAACGCCCGCTTCGCCGAGTTCGGGCCGGCTCTGGCGCAGCAGGCGGCGGCATCCGCCCTGGAGCGGGCGGCGCTCGATCCGGGCGCGGTGGACTTCGTCGCCACGACCACCTGCACCGGTCGGCTCTGTCCGAGCCTGGACACGCTCCTCATCCGGGACCTGAAGCTCCGGGAGGACGTGCAGCGGGTCCACGTGGGGGACACGGGGTGCGCGAGCGGGATGGTGGCCCTCCAGCAGGCCAGCCACTATCTGCTGGCGCACCCCGGACGCCGGGCCCTGGTGGTGGCGGTGGAGATCTGCTCGGCCGCCTACGTCCTGGATGGGGCGCTGGAGACAGCGGTGGCCAATGCCATCTTCGCCGACGGGGCCGCGGCGGTGCTCCTGGGCCCGGAGGGGGCCGGCCCCGCGCTGCTCGCGCACCAGACCCTCTTCCGGTCCGAGTACCTCCCCCTCATGGGGTTCACCTTTCCCGGCGGCCGTCCCCGGATCCGCCTCTCCAAGGACATCCGGCACGTCGGGGGAGAGATGGTGGAAGCCCTGGCGGCCCGCATCCTGTCCGCCCACGGTCTCGAGCAGTCCGCGATCCGCTTCTGGGTCCTGCACTCCGCGGGCCGCAAGGTCATTGACCACGCCCGCCGGCGCCTCGGCCTCAGCGAGACGGATGTGACCTTCTCGCGGGGCGTCTTGAGGCGCTACGGAAACATGTCGTCGGCTACGGTCCTCTTCGTCCTGGAGGCGGTGATGGCCTCCCGCCAGCCCCGCCCCGGGGACTACGGCCTCATGATGGCCCTCGGCCCCGGCTTCGCGGCCGAAGGGGCTCTCCTGCGATGGTGAGGCCGGCCCTCCTTCCCCCGCTTCCCCGCGAGACCGAGGCCACCGAGTGGATGGATGCCCCCGATCTGCCGCCCGCGCAACTGGCCGACGCCCTCCGGAACCTCACCTGGCTGAACAGGTGCTTCGGCGGGTTCCGGGTGGCCGCGCGCTTTACGGCGCGGCACCTCGCTCTGCGGGGGCAGGGGGTCACGCTCCTGGACGTCGCCACGGGCGGGGCGGATATCCCCATCGGCCTCGTCCGGCGGGCGCGTGCTGCGGGGCAGCGGCTACGGGTCGTTGCCCTCGATCTGCACCCACAGACCGTCGCCTTTGC
>CAZRDA010000231.1:0-3459 GCA_964598715.1 uncultured bacterium
CTGTGGATCAGGGACGGGAGGCCGTAGATGTGGTCCACGTGGGCATGGGTGATGATGACCCAGCGGAGGCGCTTGCCATCCACCCCGGACCGAAGGATCTTGTGGAGCGGGCTTCCGGCACAGTCCACCAGCAAGGCTTCCGAGGCCGTATAGAAGAGAATGCTGGTGTTGTCCCGCTCGGCGGACGGGGCTGCGGCAGCAGTGCCGAGGAATTGAAAAGGCATGGGGTCAGGCCCTGGCCGGCGCGCCGAGCCCGAACCGGGTCCGGCAGAACCGACAGACGCCGAACTCCCCCTCGCGGGTCAAATCAATGGGACTGACCACCTGGGGGTCGCAGCGGTGGAAGAGGCCGGTCTCGCCGATCCGGTCGGTGGGAAGGGTCTCTCCCGGCTCAAGACTGACCCGGACCACCCCCACTCCCAGGATCGCGCGCCCGCCCACGACCGTGACCGGCTCTGTCTGCATCGGTCCCCCCCCGCCCCCCCGGGGCAAACCGCCCCCGAGGATACCCGGGGTACGCCTCGAACGCAAGGGGCGGCTTTACAGCTTCCCGGCCGTTCCCTATGATGGGTCGGGACCCGAGCCATGGCTGAGAACGACAGTGTGAGCGGTTTGGTGATCGCCCTGGGGGGGAGGATTTACGCCCTGCACGAGGGGGCCATCGTCCTTCTCGGCGAGCGATCCAACCTGGTCCATGCCCTCTGCGTCCGCGAGGGCCGCCTCTACGACGCCGGGCGCACCATGCACGTGGTGGACACGCTGACCGGGGAGAGGGTGGCGGAGCGGAGCCACTGGATCCTCGCCCTGTGCGCTCACCAAGGCCGCCTCTACGACGCCGGTTCCACGAACCGGATCTTCGACACCTTCGACGGAACTGAGGTGGGGAAACGGGAGGACGCCGTCCAGGCCCTTTGCTCCAACGGGGATCGCCTGTACGACGCCGGGGACTACTGCCGCGTGTACGACACCCTGGCGGGGGACCCCGTGGCGGTCCGCGAGGACTGGATCCTCGCGCTCTGCTCGCACGCGGGGCGCCTGTACGACGCCGGGGCCGGGGGGGAGATCTACGAGACCCTCACCTCGACCCTCGTGGCGCGGCGGGCCGAGGCGGTCCTGGCCCTCGCCAGTGCCCGGGAGCGCCTGTACGATGCGGGGGAGGATCGGCGCGTGTACGAGACCTTCTCCGGGACCGTCCTGGGGGAGCGCGAGGAGCCGGTCGCCGTCCTCTGCGCCCACCAGGAGCGCCTCTACGACGGCGGGGTGCAAGGCTGGCTCTTCGAGTCCCTCACGAACCGCAACGTCCTGGCGGGGCGGAAGGGGATCACCGCCGCCTGCAGCGTCCCGGCCGACCTCTTCGCGGCGCTGCTCGCGCGGGGGGAGGCGGTCCCCCAGCCCTTGCGGGGCAGGCTCACCGACTGGTTCGCCGGCTAGGTACCCCCGCCGGGGGGGTCCCGGCGTCGGAAGGCTGTTTACTTTCTCCCGGCTCTTGCCTATGATCTGGCGGCAAGTGGGCCTCGCCGTGGCGGTTCTCCTCTTCCCGGTGGCCGGGGAGGCGGGGCATGCCGGGGGCCACTGTCGCCCGGCCGAAGCGCCCAGTGCATTCCCGGCGGACTTCCCGCGCCTCGCCGACGCCGAGTGGGGCTTCCCGTTGGGGGGATGGGGCGGCGGGGAGGGTCCTCCATCGCCGGGACGGCGCCCGGTCGTGTTCGTGCACGGCAACGGCCGTGATGCCTCGGATTGGGATGAACCCGGGCAGAGCGTCCGGGCCCGCTTTCGCGCCGCCGGCTACGCGGGGGGGGAGCTGTGGGCGCTCTCCTACAACGGCCGGGGCGGGGATCCGCTCACGGCGTGCCGTACCGATAACGCCCGGAACGTCCAGGATCTGGTGGCGTTCCTCCGGGTCGTGCTGGCGTACACCGGGGGGCCCCGGGTGGACGTGGTGGCCCACTCGCTCGGGGTGACTCTTACCCGGGCGACGCTCAAGGCTCATCCGGCCCTGGCCGGGCAGATCGGGGCCTTCGTGGCCATCGCGGGGCCGAACCACGGCACGCCCCTCTGCATGGGCATCGCCGTCCGGTACGTCTCCTGCAACGAGCTTGCCCCGGGCTCCCTGTTCCTCAGCGAATTGAACGGGTCGGAGGGGGCGGGGGAGGTGAGCCCGGGCATCCGGACGCTGGTGGTGGCCAGCGCGGACGGCACCGACCCCTTCTACCCCGGGCCCTGGGCCCGGAGCCCACACCTGAAGGGGGCGGGACTGCTCCTGCTTCCGCGGGTCGGGCACGATCCTCTGCGGGTCGTGGAGGCGGCCGTCGCCGGCTACCTGGCGTTCCTCCAGGGCCAAGCGCCATGACGGACCCACGCCTGGATCGCCTGGCCGAGGTCATCGTCCACCATTCGCTCCGCCTCGCGGCCGGGGAGACCGTCCTCATCGAGGCCATTGATGTTCCCGAGGCGGTCCCGGCGGCTCTCATCCGGGCGGTCGCGGCGGCCGGCGCCCGGCCGCTGGTGAGTCTGAAGCAGAACGCCGTCCTGCGGGCGCTCTACGCGGCGGCCCCGGACGAGGCGATGGCGCTCGCCGGCGACGTGGAGCGATTCCGGATGGAACGGGTTCAAGCTTACGTGGCGGTCCGGGGGAGCCACAACATCACCGAACTGTCCGACGTCCCGGCCGACCGCCTCCAGGCCTACCAGCGACACTGGTGGAAGCCGGTCCACTTGGAGGTGCGCGTCCCGCGCACCCGCTGGGTGGTCCTCCGCTACCCGACGCCAGCCATGGCGCAGCAGGCCGAGATGAGCACCGAGGCCTTCACCGATTTCTTCTTCCGGGTCTGCACGTTGGACTACGGGCGCATGCTCCAGGTGACCCTGGCCCTCAAGGCCCGGATGGAGCAGACCGACCGGGTGCACCTCACGGGACCCGGGACGGACCTCATCTTCTCCATCCGGGGCATCCCGGCCGTTCCCTGCGGCGGCCGTCGGAACCTCCCGGACGGGGAGTGCTTCACGGCGCCGGTCCGGGAGTCGGTGGAGGGGGCGATCACCTTCAATGCCCCCACGATCTACCAGGGAGTCCCGCTCACGGGCGTCCGGCTCACGTTCCACCGGGGGCGGGTCGTGGAGGCCACGGCGGATAAGCCGGAGCGCCTGAACGCGCTGCTCGACACGGATCCCGGCGCCCGCTTCCTGGGCGAGTTCTCGCTGGCCTTCAACCCGTACATCCTGCAGCCGATGCGGGATGTCCTCTTTGATGAGAAGATCGCCGGCTCGCTGCACCTGGCGTTGGGCAACGCCTACCAGGAGGCGGACAACGGGAACCGGTCGGCGGTCCATTGGGACCTGGTGCTGGTGCAGCGCGCGGAGTGGGGGGGAGGGGAGGTGGCCTTCGACGGTCAGGTCATCCGGAAGGACGGACTCTTTGTGGCTCCGGATCTCCTCCCCCTGAACCCGGAGAACCTGACG
>CAZRDA010000232.1:0-3449 GCA_964598715.1 uncultured bacterium
TTTGGCCCCGTTCCCCGGTAGCTCAATGGTGGAGCGAGCGGCTGTTAACCGCTAGGTTGCAGGTTCGAGCCCTGCCCGGGGAGCCACCACCAGACCGCACGTCCTGGCGATCCATATCCCGGACGAGAACGAGAACCGACCCAGCTGATCATCGGACCCCCGCTTCAGCCTGCCTTCAGTCTGTGGCCTCTGGAAGCCCCGACCGAGAAAGCCCTCGCACTACGGCGCGCCTGAGCTTCAGCCTGGCTCACGAGCCGGTCCATCCTGATGAGTATCTCCGCCCACATCCCGACCACAACCGAAGAGCGCCCCTCCTCGGCCGCCGAGAGGCTGTGGGGAAGCCGAACCGGCTGCCACCGCTGGCACTCCTGCCCCTCGGACACCGGTAGCTACGTCTGTGGGGACGTGGGCTACTGCTCCCAGTGTCCCGATAACCAATACTGCGGGCACGGCAGTTGCACGCTCGTCGGGGTGACAACAAGGAGGGCTCTATGAAGATGTGCATCGCCGTCCTTGCAGTGGTGCTGCTGACTGGCTGTGTCGGCGCACTATACCAGGATAAGTACGATGCCTTGTACCAACGCTGCATGGAAGTTAAGCGGGACTCGGCCAAATGTGAAGAATTAGTGTTTGAGGAGCGATGGGAAGACCAACGCGCATATCAGCCAGGCGGCATTGTTGGTCCGCAACCTGGGCCTAGAGTGATTACTCCACCGCAGCAAAAGACAAAATGCTACTCGACTTTCGGCGGCGGGGTTCGGTGCTATAGATACTGAGAGGGCCCTTAGGGCTGGAACGAGCATGGGAGCCCCAAATACACGAGTGGTATCGCCCCTGCGCGTCTGCCAGGGTCGCGCGAGAGGACAGCCCGGAGGAGGCGGCGTGACGTCTGCGTATTGACTACTGTTTCTTCTGGCCGCCGAAGAGCCGCCGCAGAGTGCCACCGACCCCCTTCCCCGCCTCCCCCGCCGCTTCAGCGCCCTTCCGGCCGAGGGTCCCCACCCCCTCGACGGCCTCCCGGACGGTCACCCCCAGGTTCTCCGCCAGAGCAGAGGTAAAGCGCGAGGCGAGGGCTTCGTTCAAGGAGAACTGGGGGTTGTTCAGGTCCCCCTCGATCGTGAACTTCAGCTCGATCGTGTTCTGCCGGCTCTTCAGGAGGCTCACGACCGCGGCGCGCGGCAGTCCCATGAATGTGTCGGCGGCCCCGCGGGACGGGGGGAACTCCAGATCCGAGATCACCACTCTCCCCGGCGCCCGGAGCCGGGTCCCGCGGACCTCGGCATCCAGATCCAGGTCCAGCGCCCCCCTCCGGACCTGGGTCTCCGCGGCCTTGGTAAGATAGGGCTGGAGGGCCACCAGGTCAATGGAACGGAGCCGGAGCTTGACCGAAGAGTCCTTGCTGGTCAGTTCGGTCCAACCCGAGACGCTCGCGCGCCCGTCGCGCTGAACGCCCTTCACCAGGCCCGTCAGCTCGAATTCGCTCCTGCCGGTGAGCGTCGGAGCCACCACGTTCCGCACCGTGGCCTCGATCTGCTCGAGACGGATCCTGGCCGCAGGCGGCCCCACGGAGGCATCGAAGAGGTCCAGGACGCCCTCCCGGAGCGTGATGCGCGAGATGGTGACCGCGCGGGCCGGCGGACCGCCCGGCACCTGCCCCGTCGCCGAACCCGTCAGCAGGCCCGGGAGGACGCGCAGCGTCCCGTCCCGGACCCGCCAGACCGAGAGGTAGGGCTTGACAGCGGTAATGGACCGGACGCGGATCTGCCCCGAGAGGAGGCTCCACAGGCTGGGAGCGACCGTCACCCCTTCGGCTCGGAGCGCGTCCGCTGCCGGCCACCCCGCGGGGCCTTTGATGCGGAGCCCCTCCACCAGCACCCCGGCCCATCCTACCTCGACGCTCTTGATCTCGCTCCCCGGCCCCAGGGCCTCGACCACCTTCCCCTTCAGGAGGGCGGTGGCCATCCGGAATCCGACGAGGCTGCCGGCGATCACGACGAGGAGCGCGACGAGGGCGACGAGGGTTGCCCTTTTTCGCTTCGCGACACTCATGATGGCTCCGTTTGCCGAGCGCAGGCCGTTGCAGGGGACGCTTAGGGCGGGCCTCCCGCCGATCCGGTCACCCCACCCTCTCGTCGAGGAGGGGGGAGTGCTGGCCGAAGTCCGCGTACCGGGCCTCGCACGCCCGGCGGAGCGCCGCGATGTCCCGGTAGCGCGAGCCGAACCGGCCCACGGCCATCGGGCCCAGGTCGTAGGGGGAGATCCGCCCGAGGATGAGATCAGACAGAATGTGGCCGACGGTCGGGGCGATCGAGACCCCGTCGAGGTTGTCCCCGGAGGCCGCGAGGAGCCCCTGGATCCCCGGCACCTCCCCGACGAGCGGAAGGCCGTCCGGGGTGAGCGTCGGGAGCCCCTGCTGCTCGGCCGCGATGGGGGTGGCGTCCAGGATGGGGAAGAATGGGGTCACCCGCTTCGTCACCTCCCGGAGGGCCTCCCGATCCGGCTTCAGCTGCTGCACGTCGAGAGTGTCCGCCACCTCCCAGGGGTCGTAGCTCGTGGGCTTCACCTCGCACCCGCCGACCATGAGCCCGCCTTTCGCCGGCCGGAGATACGTTGCCAGTTCGGGGAATCGCACCATCGGAAAGTCAGGGCGCACGTCGGGGAGGGGGATGGTGATGTGACACTGGTGGCGCACCGGCACGGTCGGCAAGGGGCAGCCGCACCGCCGCGCCAGGTCCGGCCCCCAGGCGCCGGCGGCGAGCACGACGCACCGGGTCGCCAGCCGTTCCCGGTCCGTCCGGACAGCGACGATCTTCCCGTTTTCCACCTCGATGGCGCGGGCCGGCTGGCCGGTCTTGATCTGGACCCCGCGCGCCGCCGCGGCCCGGACGTAGCCAATGGCAACCTGGCGGGGGTCGAGGTAGGCGTCCGCGGGCTCGTACACCACCACCCGGACCCCCTCGGTCTCCAGGAGGGGGAGGCGTGATCGCGCCTCCTCCGGGGAGATCAACCAGCTCTCCACGCCCAGGCGCGCCCCCCGCATCGTCCAGGCGCGAAGCCGGCCCGCGGTGGCCTCCCCGAGAGCGATGAGGAAGGCACCGGGCTGCTGGAAGCCGATCTTGTGCCCGACCTCTTCCTCGAACCGCTCGAAGGCCTTGATCGCGTATTGCGCGATCCGGGTCATGAGAACGCTGGGGTGCAGGACGCGAATGAGCCCGGCGGCCTGCGCGGTGCTCTGCGAGGCGACCTCTCGCGCCTCGAGGAGGAGGACATCCCCGCAGCCCTTCGTGGCGAGATGATAGGCGGTGCTGCACCCGAAGACCCCGCCCCCGATGATGATCACCTGGGGATCGCTTCCCACCCTCTCCCCCTCCCCCGCCCCGGGCCCTCCCGGGCCGCTCCTGCCGCCGGGCCTTGCCCCCCGGCGAGCCCGTCGAGCGTCCGGTGCTGCG
>CAZRDA010000233.1:0-3418 GCA_964598715.1 uncultured bacterium
AAGCTCCCGGCCTGCTGGTAGGTGTGGCTCGCCGTGGCCTCCGCCTGCGGGCCGACCACGGTGCCGTCCCCGAAGGCGAAGCGGTAGGCGACGATCGTGCCGTCGGGGTCACTCGAGGCCGAGGCATCGGCGGTCAGCCCCAGGGGCGCGGTCCCCGCGGAGGGCGTGACCGTCAGGGCGGCCACCGGCAGGACCGCTACCGTCACCGTCGCGGTGGCGGCATCGGTCCCGCCCGCGTCGTCGGTCACCGTGACGGTCACCGTGAAGGTCCCCACCTGCGCGTAGGTGTGGGAGGCCGTAGGGTCCGCCTGGGGGCCGACCACGGTGCCGTCCCCGAAGGCGAAGACATAGGCGAGGGGCAGGCCGTCCGGATCCCCGGAGCGGGAGGCATCAGCCGTCACCGTGAGGGGGGCCGGCCCTGTGGCAGGGGAGACCGTGAGGGCCGCCAGGGGGGGGCCGAAGGGGAGGAACTCCAGGGCCCCCCGGTCGGCGTAGGGGACCGGGCCGGCGCCGGTGTCCAGGGTGGCCGGGTCATCCACCCGGGCCTGCCCGGCGGCATCGGTGGCCGGCCAGCCGGCGACGGAGGAGTCAGCGGAATCAATCGCGGGCGAGCCGGGGAGGAGGCGGAAGTCTCCCGCCTCCGGGTGGACGAACCGCGGGTCGGCCTGGAGGGAGGTCGCGTCCAGGCCGGTGGCGGCAGTGAAGGCGGCGATGGTCGTGTACTCCGTGCCGGCGTATCCGATCGGCGCCTGGCTCGTGCTGTTCCAGAAGAGGTTGGAGTTCGAGAAGAAGCCGGGCGCGGCGGTGCCATCCACGAAGAGGTTGTACTCTCCCGTCGAAAGGCCGTTGTTGACGGCGATCGAGTTGAAGATGCGGGTGTCGGCCGCCGCCCCCCCCACGGAGAAGCCCCGGCTGCCGTTCCCCCACGCCACATCGCCGACATGGAGCGTGCCCCAGGACTGGAAGTGGTCGAACCCATGCCCGCCGTTGTGCCAGGAGCGGTTCTGCAGGAAGAGGGTGTTGTCCGAGCCGTTGCGGACGAGGCGGCCGCTGATGTCGAAGCCCTCGTAGCCATGGATCAAGATCCCGGTGTGCTCGTTGTCGTGGACATTGTTGCGCTGGACCAGGTTTCCGGGTGAGCCGCTGAGAAGAATACCGGCGGCAAAGTCCTTCTCCCATGGCTGAAAGGTGGTGCCGAAGACCTCGTTGTCCTGGACCGTCGAGCTTTGGACGCGGCCCAGAGATACCCCGGTGCCACGGGTATCCGAAACCACGTTCGAGGCGATCAGCACGTTCGTGGAGTCCCCGATGAGGATCCCGCTAACGTAGCCGAAAGTCACAGTATTCTGTGTGATCGTGATGTTCGACGATGTGCTCACATAGATCCCATTGCTGGAGGTCCGGGTGACGGTGAAGCCGTCGATGGTTACCCAGGCACGCCCGACGACGGAGAAGCCCCCCCGCCGGCTGACCAGGGTCTGATGCGTCCCCGGGTTGTCCCCCCCGAGGTTGACGTAGAGCCCCTCCCCGCGGACTTGGCGGAAGGTCCGGGGGAGAAGGGCGGCCGGCGCGACGCTGGACTCGGTCAGGCGGGCCCCGCCGACGAAGACGAAGAGCGACCGCTCGTCATCGCTGAGGCTGGCCGCAAGCCAGACGGTGCCGCTGGCGGGGGTCCAGAGGGCGGGGTCGGAGAAGTCGTCCGCCCCGTCCACCACCACGCCGGCCCCGAGGGCCTGGAAGACGAACGGGCTCCCGTCCGCGCCCGAGGCCCGCACGGTGACGCTCTCCCGGTAGGTCCCGGGCTTGACGAGGATCGTGGTGCCGGGCCCCCCCTGGGCGGCCGCGGCGGCCGAGATGGTGCAGTAGGGGGTCGCCTCCGTCCCGGGCCCGGTATTGGAGCAGGCCGGATTCGCGCCGTCCACGAAGAAGGTGCCGGCGGCGAGGGCGTCCCCGGGGCCGCTGAGCCAGCAGGCGACGCTCAGGAGCCCCGCTACGACCCCCAGCGCCACCCGACTCCGCTCCGACCCAGCCCTGCTTGAATTTTCCCGCTTCATTGCGCGCCTTCCCCTACGAGGCAGAAACTGCGTCGGCCCCTGCCCCGTATTGCCCGAGTGGCTGTGGCTCCACTCCGCGGGGGCATGCAGGTCCCATCCGCCCGCTCAACTCGCTCCCTCAACTCAGCGTGAAACGGGTGCCGCTCCCCTCCGCATCACTGCGGCGATTGTGCGGCGGCACCTACGGGAGAATCTCCATCGTGATGGTGTCCACCTGGAACCCCTCGCCGGGGGCGATCGGAGCATTGTCCAGAGCCTGCCACGGAACCGCTTCCCCGCTAGCCATCGGCCCCGCCGGCACCGCGCCTGAGCCCCAAGAGAGCATCGCGGTCCCCCTCCGCCCCCCGGGCGAGCCGAGAGGGCCGGAGGGCCCGTCGGGATCCGGAGCCGGTGCGGGTTGTGCAGCGGCAGAGGGGGGAGAGGAACCGCTGCATCTCCCCGCGGGGGATCCGGGAGCACCCGCCGCGCAGACCGAGCGGGCAGGCTTCCTCGTGGGCGTCGCCGCGCTGGCCGGTCTCCTCCGGGGGACACCGGATCGCCCCGCCCGGTCGCAGCAGGAGCGAGTCGGTGATCGTGCTCGCCCAAGACGCAACACTTTCCGGAGGCAACTTCTGGGCCAAGGTGCGACTCTCGCGGGGAAAGCCATTTACGGGAGCGGGCTTGCACCGCGGTTCCACAATCTGTACGGCAGACTACCCAATTCCTGCAAACCTTTGGACAGCGAGCGAGGCGGGGCGGCGCCGCCGGCTCTGGGCGAGGCGATCCGCAACCTTCAGAGGCACTCGCGGTTAGTCTGCAAAAGCCTCATCGCGTTGCCGAGTAGTGACCACTCCATCAGCGCGATTTCCCTAAACCGGTGGTTCCGGATCGCCGACGCCGGCCACGCAACTGGCTGCCGCGATGCTCCTCCGGACGCCGCCCCGGCACCGGGGTTTGGGAACGGCCCCCGGTACCGATAGACGGTGCTCGCCGCAAGCTCCAACCGCCGCTCGACTTCCTGCCAGCTCAACTCCTTACCGCGGGGCTGCTCGACCCGCAGCGGATCCAGGACCGCCTGGGACGGGCCCACGTGCTCCTGATGGTTTTGACCTTCCGTCGCAGCCCGCCTGCAGACCCCGGCGGCAGTTGCGCGGGAGTTGCGCCGCGGTGCGCCGATTTGCTACGGTCTGCCAACCTCCCCCCCGCAACTTCCCGGCACTTCCGGTCGCCTTTGGCATATTCGCCTTGACAGGAGGAAGCCGGGGTCGCTATTTTCGCCGCACATCCGACCAAGTCTGGCCCACCAGGACTGTCCGGCTCCGGGATCTCCGTATGTCCGTCTCCGTCACCGTCACCTCCGGTGAGGGCCTGGCGGTCACGATCCA
>CAZRDA010000234.1:0-1810 GCA_964598715.1 uncultured bacterium
CTGTTCGAGGCGGAGGCGGGGTTCTTCGCCACGGTGGGAGACGCGGTTCGGAAGGCCGCGGGGGTCCCGGTGCGTTCGGTCATCCTGTTTGGGAGCGTGGCCCGGGGCGAGGCGGATGCTGGCAGCGACATTGATCTGCTTTGCCTGACGGCGAGCGCAGCGGCCGTAGCGGAGACGGAGCGGAATCTGTCAGAAGGTGCACCCGCCGTCCGGCGCGAGTTCGGAAGGCGGGTCTCGGTGCTGGTGCTGCCGGCGGCTGAGTTCGGCCGCCGGTACCGGCGGCGGGACCGGCTCTCGAGGGAGATCGTGGAAAGCGGGTGGGTGATCGCCGGGGATTCCCTGAGCGAGGTCCTGCGATAGATGGCCCCCAAGCGTGTCACCAGCCGTCGGGAGGAGCGGGCTGCGCACGCCAACTACCTGACCAAGGCCGAGGAGTTCCTGCGCTCAGCTCTCGACAACGCCGCGAGCCGGCGGTGGAATGCGGCGGCACTCTCCGCCATCCACGCGGGCATAGGCGCCGCGGATGCGGTACTGGTCTTTGAGCGCGGGCTCCGCAGTGCCGGCCAGCGGCACGAGGATGTGCTCGATCTGCTGGCTGGCCCCGGTGCTGACCGGTCCGCCGCCCTGACGCACCTGCGGCGGATCCTCGCCCGGAAGAATGTGGTCGAGTACGAGAGCCGGCTCTTCTCGCAACGGGAGGCCGCGGAGGTCGTACAGCATGCCGAGCGATTCCTCACGTGGGCCCGGGCGCGCGTGCGTCCGGCGGCGCCCTAATCTGGGTCGGGCGGGCGTCCGCAAAGGTTGCGAAATCGTCAGGGTCGGGTGAGCGGGGGCAGTGCCGGCGGGCCTCGCGGTCGCGCACGATGTCGCACCGGCACCCTGCGGCTGGAAGGGCGATGATAGAAACAAGCAGGGGGCAGGCACGACCTGCGACGTCACTGGGTACGCTGCGCGGCCGGCTGCTCGATATCGCCTCTCATCCCCGCATTCCCGAAGGCGCCTCCCTCACCGGCATCGCCATCCTCGTCGGCCTGGCGACCGGCCTGGGCTGCATCCCATTCCTTATCCCGGATAGACGGATCTTCTCTCGCCCCGCTGACCATTGATGCCTGGGCCGACGCTTGGCTCCGATTCCATAGGGCGGTGCCGCCTATCCCCGGGGAGCTCCCCCTATGTATGTGTGGTGAGGACGGAATGGGGAAACCGCCTTTCCGTATTTATGCACCTTACGAGCCTAGCTCTACTGGAGAGCTAACCTCGTGCTGGACCTGAGTGATGTTGCACTTAAGTGATGTTCTGAAGCTAAAGAACTTACGGACGGCCTGGGCGGAAATAAGAAATAACATCCGAGATGACCTACTCCGGGACCCTCTTCTTCACCTCGACTATCAGCATGACCTCGACAGGCATTTGAAGCGGTTGGCCCAAGAAGTTACCGACGGACGGTATCGGGTATCGCCCGGATGGTTCATAAGGTGCGGAAAGGGACGTGGCCTGTTTCGTATTCATACGTTCCTGGATGTCAAAGACCTGGTTCTCATTCACGCCATTACGAGGCGTATAATGGGGTCCATTCTCGGAAAGGCCCCAGCCCGTACTGCGTACTTCTCCCGGTCCCAACGCCCGACGGATCCGGCTGCATCGCTTCCGCCTGGTTATCCGTGGCTCATTCAGTGGAAAGCCTTTCAGCGTCATATCTTGCGTTTTTCCAGGACCTATCCCTTCTTGGTAACGACCGACATTTCCGGGTACTTCGACCACGTCCAGCATGGCTTCCAGGGTGATCTGCTGGCCATCGTCGTATCCCAGG
>CAZRDA010000234.1:1820-3401 GCA_964598715.1 uncultured bacterium
GAAGTCTTGGGTAACGCCTGCGAAATAGGTCCCTGTCGTCGCCGCTTCGGCGAATGCCTCTAGAGAGGTTACGGATCTTCTATTTTTCATTCTGGAGGACCTTACGCACAGGCCCCAGTACATCCCGAATATCCTTACCGGACTTCCGGTGCTGGCCTACGATGCACCGCGTCTGTTGGCTCATGCCTTCCTCTTTGAACTTGATCGAATCCTTGTTTCCGAGCCGGCTCTCGAATTCACTCGCTGGATGGACGACATCAACGTGGGTGTCAAATCATACCAAGATGCGAAGCGAGTGCTTTCTCTCATCACGCGGACACTCCGCAAGTACTACCTCATGCCGAACACTGCGAAGACGCGGATCCTCCGGGCAAGCGAATTGGATGGAGTTTTTCACTTTCGTGAGAACACGTGGCTCTCCAGGCGCGAGAACCGGGTCAAGATCGCGGCTAAGACCGGTCGGAATCTCGACCACCACCGAGTTCAACTGCGACAAAGGTTCAGCAGGTGGATTAGGAGGAGGCCAGGCGGGAATTGGTCCAAGGTACTGAAGCGGTATTACACGTTCTTGGGCTACATGAAGGACCCTGGATTTATTGGGAGGACGAGGCGGGATTTGCGGGAGTATCCTGATGTAGCCGACCACGTCCTGCGGTATTACAAGGCTCTCGGGTATCGGGAGAGAATACTACAGATCGTGGAGCAGTATCTAGACTCTGGTGATAACATCTATGAGGATCTGGAAATCAAGATCTTGGAGTTTTTGGCGGAGTGGCCAGTACCCGACAAACCGACCTTTAGGAAAAGGCTGGCTGCACGCGCATTGATGCGATGGAAGACACCGCAGGGGAATGCGGCCACAGATGTGGCCAGAGCAGTGTGTGTGATGCTAATTGCCAAATATGGGAGCCAGTCGGATCAGCGGGAAGTTCAGCAGCAGTTCTTGGAGGGCCGTGAGGCGAATCCTCTCGTAAAGGAATACATTGTTGGATTCAGCCCATGCCTGGGTCCTAGGTCAACAGGATTTGAGCGCCTCCTGAATTTTGCGGCCGGAGAGTCAGCGGAGCCTATAGCCAGACTTGTTCATCTGTATCAGCGGTTGGCGAGTGCCAACAGGTGGCCTAAGGAGATCAAGGCGGCCATGACGTGTTCGGTGTCTCAAGTACCACCAAGGAAGACGCTTTCCATTCGGCGCATACTGGTACTCCATGTGGCTGGGGGCAACCGCCTGCTGAGGTCCGAGACCCGACAGATATTACGACGCTTGATAAGCGAGAACCAGGATCCTGTGATCGGCGTCCGACTGAAGCGAATTCGATCTTCCCTACGCTGATTGTGAGAGAAATCATGTCGGGAAGTGTATAAACTTGTTGTTGACGCGTGGGACCCTGGGAAGTTTGTGGGAATCATTTCTTGGCTCCCCATAATCCTGACTTATAAAGGGTTCAGCTCAGCGAATATGGACTTTAACTTCTCACGAGAGTACCGGTGAACGCGTCGGTCATGCTAAGCGACCTGAACCCGGCGCAGCGGGAGGCGGTCGTCCGCACGGAGGGACCGCTACTGATCCTGGCGGGAGCC
>CAZRDA010000235.1:0-3389 GCA_964598715.1 uncultured bacterium
GCGAGGTGGCGTGACTCCGCAGGGCCCCCTCAATCGTGCTGGTCCCGGTGAGGGTGAGGGGCACACTCCCCGTGGCGACGCTCCCCCCCACCGTGAGGGTGAGGGTGCCGTGCTGCCCTGGGGCAAGGGTGGGGGGCGTGAAGGTGGCACTGACCCCCGTGGGCAGCCCACTGAGCGCGAGGCTCACTAATCCCGTGAACCCCTCCACCCCGCTCACGCTGAGGGCGTAGATCGCCTGACTCCCCTGAAGCGCTGTGCCGGCCGCCGGGACCGCCGTCAGGGTAAAGTCGGGGCTGGGGAGGACCACGAAGTGGCCGGTCGAGGCCGCGGTGCCCCTGGGGGTGGTGACCTGGAGCGACCCGGTGACGGCGCCCGCCGGTACCGTCACGGTCAGTTCAGTCGAAGTCGCCCCCGTCACGATGGCGCCCACGCGGGTGGTATTGGGGCCGGTGAAGGTCACGCTGTTGCCCGTGAGCTCTGCCCGAAAGTTGGTCCCGATGAGGCGGATGCGATCTCCCACCTTCCCGCTCGTCGGCTCGAAGCGGGTGAGGCCAGGGGGCTGCTGGCCGCGCACGGCGAATGGCCGCTCGGCCGGGGTGGGGTCCTCGTTGCCGGCGAGATCGCGGGCCTTGACCCGGAAGGTATGGTCGCCCTCCGGGAGGCCCACGAGGGTGGCGGAGGTCGCCGGCCCAAAGGCGGTGAAGGGGCCGGCATCGAGGGCCCAGGCGAACTGGAGGCGCTCCGCAGGGGTGAGGGTGTCCTGCCCTGTGAAGGTGAAGGTCGCCTCGGAGCCGCCCACCTCCCCCGTGGGGCCGCCGGTGATCGTGGTCTCGGGCGGGAGGGCGTCGTGGGTGACGGCGAGGAGCGCGGGGGGACTGGCGAGCCCCTGGCCGTCGGCCCCCACCGCAAACACCTGGAGCGCGGTCTCCTGGTTGGCCTGGAGCGGGACGCTCGCGTGGAACTTCCCGTCCTCGCCGGTGGAGGCCGTCACCCGCTCCCGGCCCCCGAGCACGAGCATCGCCGTCCCGGCTTGGGCGGTCCCGCGCACAGAGAACGGGTTCTGGTTGGTCACCACGGGGCCGGGGTCGTCCAGAGTAGGGGGCGGGGGGGCGCGGAACCGGAGCACCATGCCAGCATCGGCATCCGCGAGGAGCAGGTGCCCGTCTCTGTCAATGGCGAGCCCCCGGGGGCGGTCCAGGCCGGTGGCGAAGGGGTGCGGCGATTCCCCCTCCGGGAGCTTCAGAATCACCCCGGGGAAGCGGCCCCGGCCATTGCCCGGCCGCTCTCCACTCAGGAAGAGCGCGCCCGTGCCATCTGGGGCGAGGCCGGAGGGGCGCTTGAGGCGCTTGGCGAGGTGGACGGTAACCGCCGGGGTTGCGGTGGTCGGGGCGAGCCGGAACACACTCCCCCGCAGGCGCAGGCGGCCGTTGCGGTAGCCCTCGGCGGCGACCAGGAGGGTTCCGTCAGGGAGGAGCAGCAGGCCGTCCGGGCGCTCAAACCCCCGGGCGACGATCGTCAGGGAGGCGCGGGACCCCCCCGTGGCAGGGGTCCACCGGAGGATCGTCCCCGGGAAGGTCCTCCGGGACCCGTTGTCGTCGTCGTCCCCATGATCCTTGTCCCGGTCGTCCCCGTCCCCGTTCCGCTCCTCCCGCCCTTGCGCTGGCGGGGTCCCCTCGGTCGAGATGTACACGCTGCCGTCTGCCGCCCGGATGAGGCCCCGGGGGCCCTGCAGCCCGTGCGCCAGGATGGTGAAGGTCCCCGAGGCCAGGTCGAACCGCAGGAGCAGGCCGCGCAGGGGTGGGCGGTCCCGGTGGTCGTCGTCCCGGTCGCCTCCGCGCTTCCCGGAGCGGTCGTCCGCATCGTCGTGCCGATCGTTGTCCCGGCCCGAACGGGCCGTCTTCAGGCCCTCGGCCAGGAGCAGGAGGGAGTCCCGGTTCTCCCAGCGCACCCAGAGCACGCCCCGGGGTTCCAGGAGCCCGTTGGTGAGCAGGCGCAAGCGCGGGGGGGCAGGGGGGGCGCCGTTGCCCGGGGCCCCGTTGGTCGGCGCCTCGATCTCGAAGAGGCTCCCCTCCTTCTCATCGGTGAAGAAGATGCGGCCATCCGGGGCGACCGTCACCCCCGTGGGGGCGCGGAAGCCCTGGGCGAGGATCTCATGGGGAGCTAGCGCCTGAAGGGTGGGAAGGCGCGCTGGGGCGGCGGCGCTAGGGCTGGTGGCCGCCAGGCGCATGGGGGCGAATGGGGCCAGGGGGGCGCCGCCGTGGTTCTCGACCGCGGCGGAAGCGGTCGCGAGCAGGCCGAGCGCGAGCAGCAGAGGCCTGAGCACCGGCCGTATTGGCCGTCGCCGCATGGCATCTCCCGGACTGCCTGCCGTCCTCGATGTCATCATCGTTGCTCCGCCGCGCGGATCTCCGACCTCCTACCTACTGGCCAGTTCCTTCTGCCCTCAGACGCTCCGCCGAGACCTCTTTCCCCGACGCGGTGATATAGGTGACCGCGGAGGGGCCCCCGAAGACTGCTGCCACGCGGATGTGGGTGATCGGCTCCCCGGCGAAGCGGGTCGGTCCGTCGAAGTTCGCCGCCGTCAGGATCGCGAAGGTCGCCTCGGCCGCAAGGACCGTCGGCTGATTCGTCGGGAGGTTGAGGACCACGCTCGCCGTGGAGGTCCCGAGGGAACCGGCGAGGGTCCCGACGGTGCTGGCACCACCACCCTGGAGGGGGATCGAGCGGATGCTGACCGCGCTCCCGGGCGGGATCTGGGTCCCCTCGACCGCGATGGTGACGGGGTTCGTGAACCCGGCAGGGAGGGTGACATCAGGCGTGCCGTAGGAACCCTGGGGGCTTGCCGGGGGGGTTACGCCGGCCACACTCGTGAAGCGGAGGGTGGGCGGGCTGGCCAGGGTCACGGTGCCCAGGGGGCCCTGGGAGGGGACCACCGTCATCACGGCCGTCAGGTTGAAGGTGCTGGCCTCCAAGCGGATCCGGCCGGGCGCGCCGGCCCCGCCGACCGCCGGGCACCCGGTGAAGCCGCAGTCCCCGCCTCCGCCGGTCCCGCCGGCCACCTGGAGCGACCCCTGGACATTCCCGGCACTCCCCTCCAGGATGGGGGCCACGAGACGAATCGCACCCCCGCTGCCACCGCCGCCCCCACCTTCGGGTCGAGCGAACCCGGGGCCGCTGCCGTTTCCTCCGTTCGCCCGGATGCTGCCACTGCTGGTCAGAGTGATCCGCGTAGAGGAAGCGATCAAGATCGCTCCCCCGCCTCCGGCTCCGCCTGCCGCGGTCCCCCCAAAAGAGGCACTGCCGCCGCCTCCGCCGGAGCCGCCGAGGAGCGGGAGGAGCCGGGCGCCCCCGTAGGCAGGTCCCCCGGCGACGGAGCAGGTGGAGAGCTG
>CAZRDA010000236.1:0-3381 GCA_964598715.1 uncultured bacterium
TTCTGGGCCACCTGCTCGGCGATCCGGGCCATGAGGCGCCGGTAGACCACGACCCTGTAGCGGGGCGGGACGCTCAGAACGACCTCCCGCTGGATCTCCCCGAAGGGAACCAGGTAGAGGCGGGACGCGTACTGCAACTGGGTGAGGCGTGTCACCAGGACATCGGCTTTCTCCTGAGAGGTCTTCTCCAGAAACGGGTGAGAGTGGAAGTGGACGAACGTCACCGGGCACCCGCGCTTCATCACCCGGTAGGCGGCGACGGGCGAGTCAATCCCCCCCGAGAGGAGAGCGATCACCCGGCCTCCCACCCCGACCGGGAGGCCGCCGGGGCCGGGGAACTTCTCGAAGTACACGTAGGCCTCGCCCGGGAGGATTTCGATGAAGACGGTCAGTTCCGGGTGGCTCAAATCCACCCGGGTCCCGGTCATGGTGCGGACGAAGGTCCCCAGATGCTCATTCACCTGCATGGAGGTGAGGGGGAACTCCTTGAAGGCCCGCTTCGCCGTGATCCGGAAGGAGGCGAAGGTCCGGCCAGCAAGTCCTTCCTTCACCGCCCGCTCCAGGTCGGGGAGGCGCGGGTTCACGCGCGAGGCCAGGGCGAAGTTGGCCACGCCGAAGACCTGCCCGACCCGGTCCCGGACGCCCGCCCAGTCGGCGTCCCGGCGCAGCGCCAGGATGACCCGTCCCGACTGCTTCCGGATGCCGTGGACCCCCTGCCCCCCGGTGGCCTTCCGGAGGTTCCCCATGAGCCGCCCGATGAAGAGGCCGCGGTTCCCCGCCTTCAGAGCGATCTCGTGGTAGTGGACGACGATCACCCGCATGCCGCCTGCCTCTCAGTCCTTGAGCCTGGGATGGGGCGCCATGAAGACCAGCACCACCAGCCGCCCCGGCCCGTCGTTCACGACGCCGTGCGCCACACCGGCCGGCGCGAAGGTCGCCTCCATTGCGGAGAGCGTCGCCGCCTCGCTCCCGACCGTAAAGCGGCCCCGGCCCTCAAGGACACAGTACACCTTATCTTCGTCCTGGTGAATATGCCCCTTCTGGACCTGGCCCGGCTCGAAGCAGTAGAGGTCGCAGAAGAAGCGGCGGGTCTCGAAGAGGTTCGCCTTCATCATCTTGTCAGGGGCGAAAACTTTCAGGGCAGCCGCCCGCTTTACCTCCATCCCGCTCCTCCTCAGCCAGCCACGATCCCTGAGGCCGCGACGCCCCCACCGCAATGGCTCACCATCGTGGCGGCCGTGAAGGCCAGCGCCTCCTCCAGGCGGCCGCTCGCGAGGCCGGGCGGCGCGAAGATGACCAGCAAGAGCCGACGGGTCTCCCCCGTCACGACCGTCCGCGCCGAGTCGGCATGGGGGCTCCCGAAGGGCCCCGCCGCATCGGCCAGGAGGATCTTCCCCTCCCCGTCAACCGGTTTTCCGCCGATGGCGCTCCAGCCCTCGCCCGCCTCCCCGATCCGGCAGATGACCTCGCCCTCCAGCCGGTCGGCGTCGTACACGCCCATCGGCAGGCGGAACGTGAGGGAGCCCAGGGTATTCGCGTCCACGGCGGCGTTGATCCTGGGCGCCCCCTTCCCCTGGAGGACCCGTCGGAGCAGGGCCTCGGCCGAGGGCCGGTAGCGGCTCGGGTCGGTCCCGGCCGCCCGGAAGGCGGCCCGCATGGCGGCCACCTCGGGCAGGCGGGCCAGGCCATCCAGGTCGGTCTCGCCCTTCACCCGCTCCGCGCACGCCTCCAGGGCGGCCGCGAGGTCCGGGGCCTCGCGGGCAACCGCCACGCCCTCCAGGAGGGCGATCCCCAGGGCGAGGCCCGGCACGCGCGCGAGGAGCGCTGGCGCCAGCCGGACCGTCGGGCCCATCAGGCGGCCCGTCCCCCGAGGAATCCCTCCGCCGACCGGAGCATCACCTCCAGGCCGATGGCGAGGGCCTCCTCGTCGAAGTCGAAGCGCGGGCTGTGGTGCGGGGCCGCGAGCCCGCGCGCAGCGTTCGCGGACCCCACGAAGAAGTAGCACCCGGGAACCCGGTGCAGGACGTAGGCCATGTCCTCGGCTCCCATCCCCGGGGGATGCTCCAGGACCCGCGCCTGGCCCACGACGTCGGCCGCGGCCGCCGCGACGAGTCGGGCGAGGCCGGGGTCATTCACCGTCACCGGATAGCGCTGCTCGACCTGGACCTGCACGGTCGTCCGGGTGGCCTCGGCGATCCCCGTGAGGATCCGCCGGATCCGTCCGGGGATCTCCTCCCGGATGGCCGGGTCCAGGGAGCGGATCGTCCCCTCCATCGTCACCTCGGACGGGATGACGTTATGCGCCTCCCCGCCGTGGATCCGAGTTACCGTGACCACCACCGGCTTGAGAGGATCCACCTCGCGCGCTACGACCCCCTGGAGGGCCAGGACCATCTGCGCGGCCGCTACCACCGGGTCCACCGCCAGGTGGGGCTGGGCGGCGTGGCCGCCGCTCCCCCGCACCGTGACCCGCAGATGATCCGCCGCGGCCATGATGGGCCCCGGCCGGACGCAGACGGTTCCCACCGGGTACTCGTTCCAGAGATGCAGGGCGAAGGCACCGTCCACGGGTGGGTCTTCCAGGATCCCCGCCTGAAGCATCGGCAGGGCGCCGCCCGGCCCTTCTTCCGCCGGCTGGAACATCACCTTGACGACACCCGGCAGGCGGTCCCGCCGGGCCGCCAGGAGCTTTGCCGCCATCACCCCGATGGCGGTGTGCCCATCGTGCCCTCAGGCGTGCATCACCCCCGCGACGCGGGAGGCGTAGGGGGCGTTGGTCTCTTCCTGGATCGGCAGCGCGTCCATGTCGGCCCGGAGCAGGAGCGTTCGTCCTGGCCGCCCCCCGCGAATAGTGGCCACCACGCCTGTCCCGGCGACCCCCGTCTTGAGGGCAATGCCGGGGACGGTCAGGTGCTCTGCCACGACCGCCGCCGTCCGGGTTTCGGCGAAGCCCAGCTCCGGCTCCTGGTGCAGCCGGCGCCTGAGCGCGGTCAGGTCGGCGCGGACAGCGGCCACCTCGGGGGAGAGGCGCGGGGAGGGTTCGGACACCGGGGCACTCCTCGGCGGATCCGGCTGGGCGGCAGCCTCAGAAGAACTGCGTGAGGCGCTGGATGGCCTCGATCCGGGCTTTCAGGGCGTTGGCGGCGCGGCGGGGGTCGGGAGCCCCGGTCACCGCCCGGCCGACGATGAGGCGCTCGGGACGGAACCGAAGGACCTGGGGTATCAGGGCCGGCTCCAGGTCCGCGGCGAGGGCAACCGGCCGCCCCCCTTCTTCCCGGACCGCCGCGACCGCCGCGAGGTCCAGATCCGCCCGACCCGCCTCCCGCCGAGCCACCTGGAGGAGAAAGGCGTCCGGCTTGGCCCGGGAGAGGCGCTTCGCCC
>CAZRDA010000237.1:0-3379 GCA_964598715.1 uncultured bacterium
GTCACGCGCTCGGGTGCCTCCGCCATCTCACGCTCTCCACCGCCGCGCTTCCACCACCTTTACGGTCAGAAAGAGGAACAGCGCGGTCACGTTGAGGTAGTAGATGAGATCCTTGGTGTCAATGATTCCCCGGGCGAAGGCCTCGAAGTGGTTCAGGAACGAGAGGTGCCCGAGGATTTTCCCCACGGTCCCCCCCGCCAGGTCAGCCGACCAGCCGATGACCCAGATAAAGAGCAGCGCGCCGAAGGCGAGCGAGCCCGCGACGATCTGGTTCTCCGTGAGGGCCGAGGCGAAAAGGCCCAGGCTGAGGAAGGCGGTCCCGATCAGGACCAGGCCCAGGTAGCCGGCCAGGATCGGGAACGGCTCCGGCGTGCTCCAGGCCATCAGGAGGATGGGGTAGGTGGCGGTGAGGGCCAGCATACAGCAGAGGAGGACCACGACCGCCAGGAACTTCCCCAGGAGGATCGCCACGTCCCGGACCGGGTAGGTGAGGAGCAGCTCCATGGTCCCCGTCTTCTGCTCCTCGGCGAAGAGGCGCATCGTGAAGAGAGGCATCATGAGGAGCATCACGATGCTCATGTTGTGAAAGAGGGGGCCGAGGACGAGTTCCATGATATTCACGCCCCCTCCGATGGCCGGGTTCATGGAGGCCTGGATGCTGTAGAAGGTGAACCGGGCCAGGAATCCCCAGAAGAAGTATCCCGAGAGGGCCAGGAAGACCGCCATGACCACGTAGGCCACGGGCGAGGCGAAGATCGCCCGCAACTCTTTCTTGAAGATGGCCGCGACCCCCATCTTACGTCTCCTCCTCGCGCGTCACCAGCCGGATGAAGATGTCCTCGAGGGTCAGGTCCACGGGCCGGAGTTCGGTGAGCCCCCACCCGTTGCTCGCCACGGCCCGGGCCAGGTCCTTCCGGAGGTCCTGCTCGCGCTCGGTCTCCACCAGGAACCGGCGCCGGCCGTCCCGCGCCTCCTGGGGAGTCACGGCCAGGACGCCCTTGACGGCCGCCAGGGCCCTCTGCACGTCTTCAACTGGCCCCTCCACCTCCAGGAGGACCCGGCTCGACTTCTGGAGGCGCAGGTTCAGGTTCTCCGGGGTGTCCACGGCCACGATCCGACTCTCATTGATAATGATCACGCGCTGGCAGACCATGGCGACCTCGGGGAGAATGTGGGTCGAGAGGATCACCGTCCGCTCCCCCCGCAAGTCCCGGATGAGGCTCCGGATCTCGATGATCTGCTTCGGGTCCAGCCCCAGGGTGGGCTCGTCCAGGATGAGGACCTCGGGGTTGCCGACCAGGGCCTGCCCGAGCCCCACCCGCTGCCGGTAGCCTTTGGAGAGGTTCCGGATCAGGCGGTCCGCGACGTCGCTGAGCAGGCAGCGCTCCATGACCGAGGCGACCCGCTTGCCGCGCTCCTGGCGGGGAACACTCTTGGCCTCGGCCGCGAAGGTGAGGTACTGCCGGACCGTCATGTCCACGTAGAGGGGGACGTTCTCCGGGAGGTAGCCGATGCGCCGGCGGACCTGGAGCGAGTCCTTCCCGATATCGAAGCCCGCCACGCGGGCCGAGCCGCTCGTGGGCGGCATGAAGCAGGCCAGGATCCGCATGGTGGTCGTCTTGCCGGCGCCGTTCGGCCCGAGGAACCCCACCACCTCCCCTCTGGCCACCTGGAAGGAGACCTCCTGGATGGCGGCCTTCGGGCCGTAGAACTTCGTGAGCCCCTCCACCTCGATCATGCCGACCCCCGCGATCGGATCAGAATCACGCCGGGCAGACAAAACCCCCAGCCACGCGGCCTGCGCGGGGCCGGGGGGATGGGACCGTCATCCCGGCGATGCCGTTGCACGCCCCGCATTATAGGCGCGGCGCGGAAAATTTCAACCCCTCCAGGGCGGCGGCCACATTCTCGATCTTCTCGAGGGCAAGGCAGGTCTCGGCGAGACGTCGGCGGTCCTCCAATGGGAGGTCTCCAGCAAGCGCGTTGAACTTGGTCAGGAGATCCATCTCGCCCATCGGGTTCTTGGGGTCGCCCCGAGGGATATCCACCCGGATCGTGTCGGTGCCGGCAGCGGTCTTGAGTTCGACGATGGCCGGCCACTGCTCGGGGTACGCGGCGTCCAGGGCCGGGTCGTGGACCAGGCGGACTTTCCCGAGGAGGGTCTGGACCGCCTTCTCCTCCAGGCGAGCGTCGGTGAAGGCGTCCGGCCCCGCGCCGCCGTGAAGGAGCGCCGTGGCCACGCAGTAGGGGACGCTGAACTTGGCCGCGTAGGGCGTCGTCGGCTCCACCGGCTCCAGAAGCCGGTGGGCGGCCCCGTAGAGGCGGACGGTCACCGAGCGGATACTTTTCAGCTCGGGCCGGTGCTTCTCCCGCAGCAGGAGGGCGGCGTCAATGCTGGAGTGGATGTGGTAGCAGGCGGCGGAGGCCTTGAAAGCGGTCCCCAGGATCCGGAACGTCCCGCCCCCCAGCCCCTCGGTTAGCCGGGTGACATCTCCCCCCTGGGCCATGGCCCGCAGGAAGCCCTTATCCCCCTCCAGGATCCGGGTGGCGGCCGTGAAGCCCCGCTCGGCGAGCAGCGCGCTCAGGATCCCGTCGTGGGCCGCCTTGGCCGGGTGGAGTTGCTTGGACATGGCGCCATCCACCAGGAACTCCCAGAGACCCGCGGCCTGCGTCCCGGCGCTGCCGAGGGCGGCGGCGAGGCGTCGGCTGTCCAGGCCGAGCAGCTTCCCCGCGGCGGCGGCGGCCGCGAAGGTGCCGCAGGTCCCCGTGGTGTGCCAGTAGTCGTAGTGGCGCTGGCCCGCCGCCTCCCCGAGGCGGATCCCGACCTCGTAGCCGGCCACGATGGCCCCTAAGAGGTCCGCTCCCGAGGCGCCCTCCCGCTCCGCCACCGCCAGGGCTGCGGGGATCACGGTGGCTCCCGGGTGGAAGACCGCCTGCATGTGCACGTCGTCCATCTCCACCACGTGGGAGGCTCCGGCGTTGACCATTGCTGCCAGGGGGGCAGAGGTCTTGGAGCCGTCCGGGAGGAGGGTGGCCTCGGGCCTCCCCCCCAGCTCGCGCGCAACATCGAGGAGGATGGCGGTAGGCTTTGCCTTTGCCCCGGCCAGCGCCGAGCCGAACCAGTCCAGGAGGCACCAGCGGGCCATCCGCCGGACGTCCTCCGGCAGGGCCTTCGCGTCCAGCAGTTCGGTAAAGGCGGCGAGCCGCTCAGCGATCGTCGCGGTCATGGCTCGGCGTCCCCCCGGCCGGCGTCACTAATACCAACAACGGAATCAAAGTGACATGGTCCGGGTCCTGGCGCCGGCGCCGCCCCCGGCCCCCGGAGGGAACCCTCCCGTGGTTCCCCCCCTCGGCCACAGGCCGATGGGCCCCCCCTCCG
>CAZRDA010000238.1:0-3375 GCA_964598715.1 uncultured bacterium
GACAGGTCTGACACTCGAGCCCTGCCTGGACATGGGGCCAGTGCTCGAAGTACACAAAATCGGGCATCCAGGTCACCTTCGCCCAGGCGATCGGCTCCTTCCGCTCCCAGTACCCGGCCAGCTTCTGCACTTCCGGACGGGCCGCCGCCGTGATCTTGTGGCAGCCCATGCAGCGCTGGACCGAGGGGATGCCGGCGACCGTTGACCGCCGGGCGTTGGCGTGGCAGTACAGGCACGGGATCGCGTTATCGCCGGCGTGGAGTTTGTGGCTAAACGCGATGGGCTGCTCCGGGCCGGCCTGGCGGCCGGAGGCGGTAACATACATCCCCACCGCTACAACGGTGAGGAGTCCCGCCGTAACGGCGACAATCCGGAGGGCCCTCATGTGCTTACTCTGGCTCTGGCTACTTGGGGGACGTATAGGGAGGGACCGCCAGGGTTCGGATGTAACTCACCAGGTTCCAGATCTCCTGGTCCTTGAGCTGGCTTGCCCAGGGGGGCATGAGGGGCGATTTCCCCAAGCCGGCCCCGCCCCCCTTGATGATGTCGAAGAGGTACTTGTCCGTCAGGGGGTTCATGTACTTCCCATCGGCATGGTTGCGGGGCCTGGGCGAGAGCGCCGCGGACGCCGGGCCATCCCCTTTCCCGGTGGCCCCATGACAGGAGGAGCAGAGGAGATCGTAGCGCTGCTTCCCCGCCTTGGCGTCACCCTTCTGCTGGGGGAAGGTCAGGTGGGGCGTCAGGACAAGGATGAGGACGGACAGCGGAACCGCACACGCGACCAGCCTTGCGCTTCTCATCTCCCCTCCTCCTCTCGCCTCTCTCGACGGCCGGCGACGGCCTCTCTTATACCGCATCCCGTCAGGAAGGGGAAGGGGAGAAGGGGAGGAGGACCGGGACCGGGGCACTGCGGAGCAGGGGGACTAGAAACGGTAGATCAGGCTCAGGGCGATGATGTGGGCAACGTAATCGTCCACCCGGTCGCCGAGGAAGACGTCGGTGGAGGGGGAGACGACCCCGGAGCCGTTGACGTTGGAACTGGCCATGAAGGGGTTGAGGCCGTCGGTCTTGAAGTTGGACAGGTTGAAGTGCTCGAAGCGGTACTCGGCCTTCAGCGTCAGGTTCTTCTGGAGGTGATACCGGAGAGCGGCAATGAAGGTCTGGAGGGTGTCCTTGATGTCGGGCCAGTCCGGGGCGTTGCCCCCGTCGGGCACCGCCGTCGTGCCGGGGGCGCCCACGGCCCGGGTCTTCGCCTTCGCGATCTCCAGGACGTAGGAGAGGCTGGCGTCCAGCCGGTCCGGGATGAGGACCATCTCCGCCCCGACCCCCGCCGTGTGGACCTGGTCCTCGGAGGTGCTCGACCAGTCGTTGACCGGATCGTCCACGGTCACGCCGGCCACGACCGGGCGCCACCGGGAGTCCTGCTTGAACTGGATGTTCTCGAAGGTGTACCAGGCGGAGAGCGAAAGCCAATTCAGTGGGCGATACCCGATGTCGGCTCCCACGTTCCACCGCTCGTCTTCGGTCAGACCGAGGGTGGTGTCGTCGTAGTCGGTCAGACCGTAGCCGCCGGTGAAGGTCAGCGTGAGATCCTCCCGGGGACTGACCTGACCCAGGAGGTCCACCTGGTTCCGGATCCGGTTGGCCTCGTCGAACTTGCGCAGAAGCGTGGACTGGCTCTGCGACTCGGCACCAGCGAGGTCCACCTCCTCGACGGAGTGCGCCAGGTGGGCGAAGGTATTGTAGTCGGTCCCCCGCCGGATGCCGAACTGGTAGCCCGCCCGGAGGAGGGTCCACGTCGTCGGCTTGTAGTCAATCGCGGCCTTCGCCGTATACTCGTCCGTCCGGATGACCTCCCGGTGGTCGCTGCGGTCCCACTGTTCCCATTCGAACCCGAGCTTGAGCGTCGCCGGCCGTGCCAGCCGGTACGATGCGTCCAGCCCGGCGTTCTGCTTGTGGTGGTCCATGGGCGTGTTGAAGCGGGTCTCGTTCACCAGGCTTGCGTCATTGATCACGTGCCCGGGGAAAGCGAGGATAGGGATGTCGCTGTCGTAGTCATAGTAGCGGTACCGGACCGCGAGGTTCAGGTCCCGGTGGGGCCGCCCTGTCAGAACCAGATTCGCGAGGAGCGTTCGGACCTCCCCATCGAGGCTGCTGGCTGGGAGAGCGAGCGATGGGCCCGCAATGGCCGTGTTGATCGTGTGGGGGATGAAGGAATCGTTCTGGAACCGCATCCCGTAGGAGAAGGTCCCGGCGAAGCGGGCCGGAAAGCCCAGGGGGAGGGTGGCCGCGCCGGAGAGGCGAATGGTGTGGGCCGAGTTGTCCGGCGCCAGGTCGGTCCGGCCCCGGGAGGAACCGAGGGTGGCGGAGTCGGTCGCCCGGAGGGGGTTGTCCACCGTCATCGTATCGAGGTCGTTCTCGTAGAAGGAGCCGGTGTAATCCAGGCGGAGGCTCCAGGTGTCGCGGGCCACCTGGATTCCGCCGGTCACTTCTTGGGTCCGCTCGTCAATCGGGCCGGCGAAGTCCGCGAAGTTCCCCCCGGGGCTCCCGAAGCCCATCCCGAAGGGCCGGGTCCCCTCCTTTTCCTGGGTCCAGTAGCCGGCGTCCAGCTCGAGTTCAGCCTGCGGCCGATAGAAGAACCCGATCCGGCCCGTCTGGAGGCGGAACCGGAGGGGGACGCCGGTCGCCCCGCCCAAGGCGGTCGCGAGGAGGGCGCTCTTGGCGGCGTTCCCGACGGCCGCCTGGATCGCCGCCTGCGTGGCGTCGGGGAAGGTCAGGACGCCGCCTCCCTGATTGGTGTAGAGGGTCCGGGCGGTGTTGCTGAAGACGTGGGGGTGCTCGTCGTACTCCAGCTCCAACCGGTAGCGGCCGTAGCGTCCGCTCGCGATTTCGTAGTGCTGGTCCCGCTCCGCGATGTCAGTCGCCATGCCCTCGAAGTAGTACCTCCCCTCCTTCCCCTCCAGGAGAATCTGGGCGTTGCCGAAGATCCCCGGCCGCTGCTCCCGGTACTCCTCGTACTTGGCGGAGCCCCAGTCCCCGCTGACGCCGCGGCCGCCCACCTCGACATCGCCCGTCGCAACCATGCTCCCGAGGTCGGTCTCCGCCGCGGCTGGGAAGGGCGCGCGCAGGAGCAGCCCCAGGGCCACGGCTACGACTGAACCCAGGGGGAATAGTCTCCGCCCGGCCCCCATCTCCCGATCTCTCCCGTGCCCTGCCCGCTCCCTGGTCTCACGCGTTCCCATAGGAGCCCCCTCAGCGCGTGAAGGCGAATCCGGACGGATGATTCGAGCCGTGGATGTTCGCGTGACACTGGGCGCAGGCCACCTTGGCGGAGTGCTTGTACGGCGGGGCCCGCTACTGGGTAGGGTCGGGGGG
>CAZRDA010000239.1:0-3373 GCA_964598715.1 uncultured bacterium
GTTTCCCCGGCTCCGGATGGGGCGGGTGCCCCAGGCCGGAATGGCGGAGCGTTGCCGCTCGCGCCGGATTCCTCCGACCTGGAGGCTCTCGAGTTCTCCCTTGCGTTTGTCCCGGGACCGGACGGGGCGGGCCCGCCGGAGGACTGGCAGGTCCAGGAATTCGCCGGCACGGCTCGCTTCCGGGTGGACGAGGTGGGGGGGACCGGCGTGGTCCGGCTCGAGAGCGAGGCAAGTTCGTTTGCCCTGCACCGTGACGTGGAGATGGACCTGGCGGAGTTCCCGTACCTCACGTGGACCTGGCGGGTGGATGTGCTCCCGGAGGGGGGGGACGTCCGCCGGCGTGAGACGGACGACCAGGCGGCCCAACTGTACATCGTGTTCCCCAGGTTCCCCGCCATGTTCAGGAGCCGGATCCTGGGCTACGTGTGGGATGGCACCGCGCCCGCGGGCAGCAGTCTCGCCAGCGTCAACACGTCCCTTGCCAGGATCATGGTGGTGGAGAGCGGCCCGGCGAAGGCGGGTCGCTGGATCGAGATGACCCGAAATATCCTGGAGGATTACCGGCGGCTCTTCAACGAGGAGCCGCCCCGGGTGGGCAAGGTCTCCCTCGTGATCAATTCCCAGCACACGCGCTCGCGGGCCGTATCCTGGTTCGGCCCGATCCGCTTTGCGGCGACGCCCCCCAAGAACGCGGCGAGCCTCCTGCAGGCGACCGCTCGCCCCCTCCGGGCGATCGCCGCCTCCGACCAGTAGGCCTTTACAAGCTCCCCCCCCCGTCGGTATCCTCCGGGCACGTCAACGCGTGTTGGCGCTCTCCCATGGGCGTGCTGTTTCTCTTCATTGATGGACTGGGCCTGGGGCCGGACGACCCGAAGGTCAACCCCCTGGCCGCTTCCCACAGCCGGTGGTTCCATCTGGCAGGCTCCCTCCCTGCCCCGGGGCTGGACGGGCGGATGGTCGTAGCGACCGACGCCACGCTGGGGGTCCCCGGCCTCCCGCAGAGTGCCACGGGGCAGACCGCCATCCTCACCGGAAAGAACGCCCCGTTCCTCGCCGGGCGCCACATCAACGGGTACTGCACGCGGCGGCTGGCGGAATTGCTCGAGGGCCACTCCCTCTTTACCCGCCTGATCGCGGCGGGGCTCCGGCCCGCCTTCGCCAATGCCTACACCCCCCGCTTCTTCGAGGACAAGCGGCGGCTGCGCTTTCCCTCGGTGACGACGGTGGCGCAGCGCAAGGCCGGCATGCCCCTCCGGACGCTGGAGGACCTGAAACGAGGGGAGGCTCTCTACCAGGACTTCACCAACGCCATCCTGGGGGGCCAGGGCTACGACCTTCCCCTCCTCAGCCCGGCTGAGGCGGGGACCCGCCTCGCGGGCCTTGCCGCCCGCCATGACTTCACCATGTTCGAGTACTTCCAGACCGACCTCTGCGGCCACGCGCAAGACTTTCCCCGGGCGCTGCGCCTGCTCGAGGACCTGGACGCCTTTCTGACGGCGGCCCTGGAGGGGAGCGATCTCCACCGCGACCTCGTGGTGGTAGGGAGTGACCATGGAAACCTGGAGGACCTCTCCCGCAGGACTCACACGGTAAGCCCCGTTCCCACGATGATCTGGGGGGCGGGTGCGGAGGCATTCGCCCGCCGGATCCGGACCATCGCGGACCTCGCCCCGGCGGTCCTGGCTCACCTGCGGGTGGGAGGAGTCGGGACGCTTGCCAATCCCCCCGAAAAGGACTAGGCTGATTTTATGTGTCGCCCGATCCTCGCGGCGGCTCTGGGCGTGTTCCTAGCCCTGGCCACCGCAGCCGCCCAGGCCCCCGAGACCTCCCGGCCGGTCCACGTGGTCCGGCTAGAGGGGGTCATCAGCGCCAGCGCGCCACAGCTCATCACGACGAGCCTGGAGCGGGCCCAGAAGGAGCGGGCGGTCGCCCTCGTCATCGAGCTGGATACCCCCGGCGGCCTGGATGTCTCCATGCGGGCCATCATTAAGCAGATGATGGCCTCCGAGGTGCCGATCGTCGTCTACGTCTCCCCGAGCGGCGCCCGGGCCGCCTCCGCCGGCGCTTTCCTCACGCTCGCCGCCCACGTGGCCGCCATGGCCCCCGGCACCAACATCGGGGCCGCCCACCCCGTCGCCATGGGGGGGGAGATGGACAAGGAGATGGCCCGGAAGGTCACGAACGACGCCGCCGCCTACATCCGAAGCCTCGCCGAGAAGCGGGGGCGAAACGTGAAGTGGGCGGAGGACGCGGTCCGCAAGAGCGTCTCCGCCACCGAGAAGGAGGCGTTGCGCCTCGGGGTCATTGACCTGGTCAGCGAGCGGCTGGAGGACCTCCTGACGAAGATTGACGGCCGCAAGGTGGAGGTCCCGTCGGGGTCCGTGATCCTCAGAACGAAGGCGGCCCCCCTCGTCCGGATCGAGCCTTCCCTCCGGGACCGGGTCCTCCAGGTGATCTCCGACCCCACGATCGCCTACATTCTGCTGCTCCTTGGGCTGGCGGGTCTCTACTTCGAGTTCAGCACGCCCGGCGCCATCCTCCCCGGCGTCCTGGGCGGGATCTGCCTCATCCTGGCCTTCTACGCCTTCCAGACCCTCCCCATCAACTACGCCGGCCTCCTCCTGATCCTGCTGGGAATCGTCCTGTTCATCGCCGAGACGCTGGTCATCTCTCACGGGATCCTCACCCTGGGGGGCATCGTCTCGATGGTCCTTGGCTCGATCATGCTCATTGACACGCCCGTCCCGTACATGCGCATCTCCCTCTCCGCTATTTTTGGGGCGACGGCGGCCACTGCCGCCTTCTTCGTGTTGCTGGTGGGGGCCGCCGTCCGGGCCCAGCGGGGACGTCCCCAGACGGGGAAGGAAGGGTTGCTGGGGACGGTCGGTGTGGCCCGGACGCGCCTTTCCCCGGGCGGCCTGGTCTTCGTCCAGGGGGCCATCTGGAGTGCCGAGGCCTCCGAGGCGGTGGAGGTGGGGGAGGCGGTGCAGGTGGTGGCGATTGACGGCTTGAAGCTCACAGTGGAGAAGGCGAAGGCCAAGGCCGCCGCCGCGGCCGCCCGGCCGGGCGCGCCAGCGGCCGGCTGAGGCGCCTGCGGCGCCACGAGGGGAGCGGGGATGTCGTCATTCAACATCTTCAATTTCGGCATCGTGGGCATCATCTTCGTCATCCTGGCCGCCTACTTCCTCTTCAGCGCGTTCAGGGTTCTGCCGGAGTGGGAGCGGGCGGTGGTCCTGCGCCTCGGGCGGATCCGGAAGCCGATCTACGGGAAGGGGGGGACCGGGCTGATCCTCCTCCTTCCGGTGATTGACAAGCTCATCCGGGTGAGCCTCCGGACGGTGGCCATGGATGTCCCGGCCCAGGATGTGATCAC
>CAZRDA010000240.1:0-3355 GCA_964598715.1 uncultured bacterium
CCAGGTAGGCCCCGATCGGGATCCCGAGGACCAGCATGAACTGCCAGTCCACGATTGGCTTGACCATCTGCCAGTAGGGGTTTGCCGCCACGTGGTCGGGTGCGGCGACCCCCACGAGCATCCCCGCCGCCCGCGAGAACGTGGTCGAGACCGAGAGGTAGTAGTCGGCCGTATAGAAGGCGGCCATGTTGAGGAACCCCAGCAGCAGCCCCGCCTGCCACCAGGGCCACTCCTGTCTCCGCAGCCAGTTCATCGGTTCACTCCCTTCTGAGCCTGCCCGCGGCGCGCAGGCTCCGGCATCCCGACGCGCTCCCCGTGCCCCGGGCGCCTCACCCGTCCCTGCCGAGGAGCGGCGGCGGCGCAAAGGGCGCCACTCGCACGCGGGCATCGAGGATGGCTGCACCCTCCTGGTGAACCCGGATGGGGTTGCAGTCCAGCTCGGCGACCTGGGGAAGATCCTCGGCCAGCTCGCTTACCCGCAACAGCGCATCCTCCAGCGCCCGAATGTCGCACACCGGCGCACCGCGGAAGCCGGTGAGCAGCGGGTAGGTCCTCAAGGCCCGGATCATCTCCGACGCGTCCTCCCGCCCCAGGGGAGTGAGGCAGACCGACACGTCGCGCAGCACCTCCACCTGGACGCCCCCTGCGCCGCACGCCACGACCGGACCGAATTGGGGATCGTGCACAACCCCAACGATCATCTCCACCCCTTCCCGAACCATCTCCTGGACCAGGAAGCCCACCGGAGGGTGTCCCTTGGAGGCCAGGAGCGCTGCCATCTGCTCCGCCCCGGCCCGGACCTCTTCCTCACCACGGAGATCGAGCCGCACTCCCCCAGCCTCGGTCTTGTGCACGAGCCCGGGGGCGATCGCCTTTAGCGCGACCTTGCCCCCAAGCGCCTCGGCCGCCAGCCCCGCCTCTTTCGGGCTCCTCACCACCCGCTGGGTGACCACGGGCAGCCCGTAGCAGGAGAGCAGCGCCCCCACCTCTTCGGGCGTGAGCCACCCGCCCCCTCGGTGGAGCGCCGTGGCCACGAGGGCCGCGGCCTCATCCCGCCGGAGGCCGTCCAGCCGAGGGGGCGGCGCCCACGGCCGCTCCCGCCACTCCCCGTACCGGGCCGCGCGGGCCAGGGCGATCGCGGCATTCTCGGGGAACGCATAGCAGGGGATGCGGACCTCCGCGGTCTTGAGAACCTCGGGGACCCCCGCGGCCGACATGAAGACCGTCAGGACGGGCTTCCTCCCGTCGAGTTCCCGCACCCCGTCCACGATCACCCGGGCCACCTCCTCGGCCCGAGTGGTGAGCGGCTGGATGAAAATGACAATGAGAGCATCCACGTTCGGGTCGCCCGCAACGATGCGCAGTGTCTCCCGGTACTGCTCGGCGGTCGCGGCGGCGATCATGTCCACCGGGTTGGCCACACTCGCCTCCGGAGGCAGGACCCGGCGGAGCCGGGACTGGCTCTCCTCGCTGAGCAGGGGGACCTCCAGCCCCTCGGCCTCCGCGGCATCGGCGCACAGAATGGCGGGGCCGCCCGCATTGGTGACGATGCCGACCCGGCGGCCCCTCGGTGTCGGCTGGTGGGCCAGGAGGGAGGCCACGTCGAAGAGCTGCTCAAGCGTATCCGTCCGGATGACGCCGGCCTGCCGGAACAGCGCGTCCACCGTCACGTCAGAAGCAGCGATGAGGGCGCCGGTGTGCGAGGAGGTTGCCCGGGCCCCGGCGGGCGAGCGGCCGCTCTTCACCACCGCAATCGGCTTGGTCCGCCCGACCCGGCGGGCGACTCGCGAGAATTTCTTGGGGTTACCGAACGACTCAACGTACAGGAGGATCACATCGGTGTTCGGATCCGACTCCCAATAGGAGAGCAGGTCGTTGCCCGAGATATCGGCCTTGTTCCCGACGGAGACAAACGTAGAGATCCCCAGCCCCAGCGAGGTGGCGTATTCCATGATCGCCAGCCCGAGAGCCCCGCTTTGGGTGGAGAATCCGATGCGGCCCGCAGGGGGCGTCTGCGGCGCGAAGGTCGCGTTAAGGCGGACCGCGGGGTCGGTGTTCACGATCCCTATGCAGTTCGGCCCGATGAGGCGCATCCCGGTCGCCCGGCAGAGCCGCAGGAGTTCGGCCTGACGTGCCCGGCCTTCCTCTCCCGTCTCCGCGAAGCCGGCCGAGATCACCACGAGGGCCCGGACCCCTTTGCGCCCGCACTGGTCCGCGGCCTGGAGGACCCGTCCGGCGGGCACCGCGATGACCGCGAGGTCCACCGGCCCGGGGATGGCCTCCACGCTCCTGTACGCGGGCACGCACTGAACAACGTCCGCGGCGGGGTTCACCGGATAGACGGGACCTGCGAACCCGAAGCGGAGGAGGTTGTGGAAGATCTCGCCGCCGATTGTGCCGCGGTGCCGCGACGCCCCGATCACCGCGACGGCGCGGGGCGCGAAGAAGGTCTTCAGCGCGCTTGCGGCGGCGATCTGGTCGCGCTGCTCGAAGTACGCCCGCGCCTCTTCCGTCAGGGAGGTCGGGAAGGTGGCGTGCAGCAGTCCCGCACCGGCCCGGACCTCGACGGGGAAGCCCGATTCCCGGAAAACCTCGACCATCCGGTGGTTGTCCGGGATCATCTCCGCCTCGAAGATCCGGATCCCGTTCGCGCCGGCGGCCTCGGCCAGGTGCCCGAGGAGGATAGTGCCGACCCCCCGCCCCTGGTAGTCGTCGGCAACGGCGAAGGCCACCTCCGCCCGGTCCCCGTCCAGCGCGGCGTAGTGGGCGTGGCCGACGATCCGCTCCTCGGGGCCCGTCGTGGCAACGAGCCCGAAGGTCCGCACATAGTCCACGCCGACCTCCCGCTTTGCCTCCCCCTCGAGGAAGAAGTCGCTCGTCGCGGAGAAGAAGCGGAGGGCCCGCGAATCCCGCGACAGCGTGCGGAAGAAGGCGAGGAGGCGCTCCTCGTCGTCGAGGCGGATGGGGCGGATATGGACGGTGGAGCCGTCCCGGAGGACCACGTCGGCCTCGCGGGAGGCGGGATAGGCTCTGCGGTCAGCCGTTGTCGCCATCGCCCCTACCAGACCGCTCCGGGGAACGTACAGACCCCCTCGTCCTTCCCCACCGCCTTGAACATCCTGGGTGGCTGCCACGGCTCCCCCAGGATCCCGTCGTGGATCGCCCAGCTCCGCCCCCTCACGCTCCGCTCCGCCCCCGGCTGCCGGAAGGGTGTGGATCCGTCGAGGCGGGCGTGCAGCGCCCCTCCCGGCTCGAACTCCCGGTGGATCCGTTCCACCTCCTCGCGCCCGGCGTCGTAGCCGAAGCCGTACCGCTCGTAGAGGATGGCGTTGTGGTAGAACATCGCGTGCAGCAG
>CAZRDA010000241.1:0-3338 GCA_964598715.1 uncultured bacterium
CCCTCCCCCGCCAAGCGCATGCCGTGCAGGAGGAGGCACATCCCGCCGAAGAGCGCGAAGAGCATCGCGTTGGTCATCGGCTCACACCAGCGTGTGGGGGGGCTCTCCGATGCGCGTCTTCAGGTGCCTCACCTGGTTCAGGAGGGTCACGCGTGGGAAATCCCCGTCGAAGATCAGGCAGGAGACGCTTCCGTTACTCAGCCGCATCCGGTAGATCTGGTTGAGATCCAGGCCCAGCGTCCGCGCGACCAGGACCCGCGCCACCACTCCGTGGGTGACGAGGACGGTATTCTGCTGGGCGGACTTCTCCCGGACCTCGGCGAGCGCGGCCATCACCCGCTCCGCGAAGGCCCCCATCGGCTCCCCGCCCGGCGGGGAGGAGTCCGCGGGGGCGGCGAGCCAGGCCAGGTAGGTCTTTTCCTCCCGCGCAAGCAGATCGCGGAGCGCCATCCCCTCCCAGGCGCCCAGACTCATCTCCCGCAGATCCGCGTGCACGTGGAAAGGAACGCGCAAGGCACCGGCGATGATCCGGGCCGTCTCGCTCGCCCGCCGGAGGGGGCTGGAGTGTACCGCAGCCACCCCCAGCCCCTCCAGCGCCTCTGCCACCCGGGCGGCCTGCCCGTATCCTGCTTCGCTCAGGGCCGGGTCCTGCCCGCCCTGCAAGCGATGCTCCAGGTTCCAAAGCGACTCCCCGTGGCGGACGATATAGACCTTGCTCACCGATCCTCCTGGGGGATCAGGATCACATCGGCCAGGTCGAAGGAGATCATGACCGCCGCCGGGAGCCCCCCTTCCCGCCGCCAGCTCAATTTTGGGGCATTCAGTCTAGTGAGTCACCCCAGAGATTGCCAGCGGTTTTTTCCCCCGGGAGAGATGCAGACCCCCGGCTGGGTTGGCCAGTCCAGGGGACCTGGGGTACTCGCCCCGGCCCGGGCCATGCCGGCAGGTGGCTCAATCGGTCCAGCGGGGCCGGCCCGAATTCAGTCTGCTCCGTGGGTGGCACACCGCGTGCATGTGCCGCGGAGGAGCTTGTCTGGCCGATTTTCGACCCACCTGATATTGGGAGGATGCCATGGAAACGATTACCGCCCTGACTCTCTTCCTCGGCCTCGCCGGCTTCGCCGTCTGTTGCTCAGGGCTCCTCTTCCTTGTCTCTCCGCAGACGATCAGCCAGGCGAGCCAGCGGATGGCAAAGTCCATCGTGACCCTCGACTCGTTCATCCTCCGCCACCGCCCGATATCCGGTCTCTTCCTGCTGGCGGCAGGGATGATCATGCTCTACAGCTTCGGTACCGCGATCGGGGCGTTTGGCACTAGCTTCTAGGCACCGTCCGCCCTGGCATTCCCCGCTTCGCTGAGCGGCAGCCCCGCGCGCCGCCCCCCGGCACGTTTCCGCCTACCCCCCCCTCTTGTTGCGTGCGATTCCTTGCAGGGGTAAAATACCCCGGTTTTGCATAGGGCCGAGGAGGAGGCAGACGGGTGCGGCTCGGGCAGGCGTTGCTCCTTCGAGGACTGGTGACCCTGGACCAGCTAGAGGCCGCCACCGTCCACCAGGTGACCCTGGGGGGCCGGCTCGGCACCAACCTGATCGAACTGGGCTTCCTGAAAGACCAGGACCTCCGAGAAACCCTTGCGGCCATGCACTCGGTCCGGCCCGCGGACCCGGCCGACCTGCGGACCGTCTCGGCCGAACTCACCCGCCTGCTCACGCCAGCTCTGGCCGAGCGCTACCGGGCGATCCCCTTCAAGCAAGACCGGTACGGGATCCACTTGGCCCTCACCGACCCGGCGAACCTCCGGATCCTCGATGACCTCCGGGCCCGCCTTGGCAGGGAGATCCGCCCCTATGTGATGTCCGAGTCCCGGATGTTCTACTGCCTCAAGAAGTACTACCGGGTCGAGCCGTACCATCGGTACGCTGGCCTGATGGCCCGGTTCGCGGCCGAGGAGACCCAGGAGGCGCGTGCGGAGAGCGTGCACACCCCCGCCCTCCGGGACGAGGACCTGACGGACTCGCGCCAAATCCTCGCCCTGCGCCTCGCCCAGGCGACCAGCCGCGAGGACTTGGGGCGAGCCCTGCTGCGCTATGCGGGGGGAATGATGGACCGGGCTGCCCTGTTCGTGCTGCAGGGGGGGCAAGCGGTCGGATGGCTCGCCCTCGGGGACCGGGAGGTCCGGGAGCGGATCGGGCAGCTCACCCTTCCACTCACGGAGAAGGGCGTGTTGGCGGAGGCCGCGCGGACCCAGGCCGTGTACGTGGGACCCCTCCCGGAGGGCCCCGAGGACGCGCCGCTGCGCGAGGCCCTGGGGACACCGGCTGCCCGCACCGCCTGCGTCCTTCCCATCACCTACGAGAATCGGACGGTTCTGCTCCTCTACGGGGAGGGACCCCGGGCGGCGGCGCTTGCCGGCCGCCGGGCCGACCTCACGCGGGCAGCCCTCCAGGCCTCGCTCGCCCTCCAGATCCTGGTCCTCAGGAACCGCCTCCTCGACATGTAAGGGAGGCCGCAGCGTACGCCTTCCCCACCCACCCTCGGTGAGTACCCGGTCATCCCTCGGGCCTCGTGATGCTCGTCATTCGGCCCGGCGCTCGTCTTCCGCAGTCCGCAGAGTACCAACCAGGCTTCGCACGTCGAGGAGCCCGTGGCGGGCACAGTAGGCGGCGATTCCATCCCTGACCTTGAGGGGCGCCCGGGGATCCACGAACGTGGCGGTCCCCACCTGGACCGCCGTGGCCCCGGCCAGCAGGAACTCCACGGCGTCCTCGCCCGTCTGGATGCCGCCGATGCCAATGAGGGGGAGCGGGACGGTCTCGGCGACCTGCCAGACCATCCGCAGGGCGACCGGCTTGATGGCGGGCCCCGAGAGTCCGCCGGTCACGGTATGGATCTTCGGCCGCCGCGTGTGCGGGTCAATGGCCACCCCGAGCAGCGTGTTGATGAGGGAGAGAGCGTCGGCACCGCCGTCGGCGGCCGCGCGCGCGATGACCGTGATATCGGTCACGTTGGGGGAGAGCTTCGGGATGACCGGCAGGCCGCATGCCTGCTTGACTGCCCGGACGACCTCGCGGGTGAGGGACGGGTCCGTGCCGTAATCGAGGCCGCCGGCCACGTTCGGACAAGAGATGTTCAGTTCCAGGGCCGACACCCCCGGGACGCCATCCAGGCGCTTGGCCAGTTCGGCGTACTCCTCCACCGACTTGCCGGCGATGTTCACCAGGATCGGGATCCTCAGGCGCCTCAGGATGGGGAGTTTCTCCCGCAAGAACGCCTCGATGCCGACGTTCTGGAGGCCGATGGAGTTCAGCATCCCCGAGGGGGTCTCGGCGATCCGCGGGG
>CAZRDA010000242.1:0-3330 GCA_964598715.1 uncultured bacterium
CCGGCCAGTGGGTCTACCGGATCCCCGACGCCCTCCCGGACCGGATCGTCTCCCCCGTCAACTGCGCGCTGGCCCAGATGGTGTACGCCCTGCACCGGGTCGGGGTCACCCTGGGCGATGCGGTCGTCATCCAGGGGGCGGGAGGGCTCGGGCTCTACGCCTCTGCGCTGGCCAGGGAGATGGGGGCGGGCACGATCCTGGTCCTCGATCTCATGCCGGATCGCCTGGCCCTGGCTCAGTCTTTCGGGGCCGACGCCACGCTCAACGTAGCCGGGATGGAGGCGCGGGATCGGGTCGCCGCCGTCCGCGACCGGACCGGGGGCCACGGCGCGGACCTGGTGATCGAGGTCACGGGCTCCCCGCAGGTCCTCGCCGAGGGGATCGAGATGACCCGCGTTGGCGGACGCGTCCTCTGGATCGGTAACATCAATCTGGGGCAGCCAGGGACCCTGGATCCCGGGCAGGTGGTGCGCGGCTCCCGGACCATCCTGGGGCTGGTGGTGTACGAGCCCTGGGTCATCCCGCGTGCCCTGGGTTTCCTCCAGCAGACCGGCAGCCGGTACCCCTTCGACCGGATCATCTCCCACACCTTTCCCCTCTCCGCCATCAACGAGGCTTTCGCCGTGGCGGCGCAGCGGAAGGCGCTCCGCGTCTCGCTCCTCCCCGGCACCTAGGGAAATCCGATTGCCGCGCCCGCGGCCCCGTGGTATCTATGGCTCACAGGCGCAGGGTGCCGCCTGGGGGGATCTGGGCCTCGCCGGCGGCATCGCGCCGGCGGTCCGGAGCGGGCCGCAGGAGGATGCCATGTTGCAGCACCTGCTGGAGGAGCGGTACCCTCGGCCGATGACGCTGCGGGACGGGACCACGGTGACGGTCCGGCCGCTCGCGAAGGATGACAAGGAGGCCCTCCTCGCCTTCTTCCGGGCGGTCCCGGAGGAGGAGCGCCTCTTCCTCAAGGACGACGTGAGCGACGTGGCGGTGATTGATTCCTGGGTGCGGGGCCTGAACTACGAACAGGTCCTGCCGCTCGTGGCCGAGGCGGGCGGCCGGATCGTGGGGGATGCCACCCTGCACCAGCAAAAGCGAGGCTGGATGAGCCACGTAGGGAGGGTCCGGGTGGTCACCCACCCCGACTTCCGCCACAAGGGGCTGGCCAGCGGGCTGATCAAGGAACTGATCGAGGTCGCCCGGGACTCGGGCCTGGAGAAGCTGGACGCCGAGTTCATGTCGGCGCAGGTCGGGCCGATGCAGACCTTCACGCGCCTCGGCTTCTACAAGGTGGCCACGCTTCCCCGCCACGTCCGGGACCAGGTGGGAAGGGCCCACGACTTCATCGTGATGGTCTACGACCTCGTGCCGGACGAGGAGGCCTTCTCCGCCCAGTAGCCGGGGAGCCCGCCTGCCCCGCGCCTCGCGCGCCACCTGCCGCTGGGAGTGCCATGCAGCCAGCCGATCCCGAGGCCGATGCGGCCCTCCTGCGCCCGTACGTCACCAACCTGGACCGGCCCGTCTTCGCCCTCCGGAACCTCCCGGAGGAAGTAGTGGCGGTCCTCTTCGCCTACTACAGCCGCAGCCGCGAGACCCTCCGCGCCAACCTCCTGAAGCTTCTCCGGGAAGGAGACCTGGATCTGGCGGGAGGGGTGCACCAGGCGGAGCCGGGCGATCAGGGGCTGGCCGCCGCCCGCGAGAAGGCGCGGCAGTTCCACGAGAAGTGGGTGGTCGGGTACGGCCACGCCTCGGTGGCGGAGCACGCCGTGGCCCACCTGGCGCTGGAGGATGTCTCCATCCTGGCCAGCAAGGTGGTCGAGGACATGCGCCTGGCCGCCTACACCGAGAAGTCCACGCGCTACGTGGTCTTCGAGAAGGAGCGCTACTACCGCCCCGCCGCCATCATGGCCTCCCCTCTCGCCCCCCGCTACCGTGAGGCGGCGGAGTGGCTGCTGGACACCTACAGCCGCCTGAGTCCCGAGGTCACCCTCCGGATCATGGCGGAGCGGCCGCCCGCCCCCGGCCAGAGCCCGAAGGCGCACGAGACCGCCTGCCGAGCCCAGGCGTGTGATCTCCTCCGGTATTTTCTTCCGACCGCCACCCTCACGAACATCGGGATGACCATCAACGGCCGCGCCCTGGAGCATCTTCTCAGCAAGATGCTCTCCCACCCGCTGCCCGAGGTCCGGGACCTGGCCACGGCGATGAAGGCCGAGGCCCTGCACGTCATCCCCACCCTGATCAAGTACGCCGCGCCCAACGCCTACATGCAGGAAACTCCCAAGGCGGTCGTGGCCCTCGCCGCCGAGGTGGCTGGACAGGCCGAGCCTGCCCCGACGAGGGGCGTCCGCCTCCTCCGTGCCCCCGAGGAGGCCGAGACCCATTTGGCTGCCGCGATCCTCTACACCGCCTCCCGCCTCCCCTACGAGCAACTGCTCGAGGAGGCGCGCAAGCAGCCCCGGGAGGTGCGGGAGCGGATCATCACCGAGTACCTGGCGCGCCGCGGGCCGCACGATGCCCCGCTCCGGGCGCTCGAGCATCTCAGTTATACGTTCGAGGTCCTGGTGGACTTCGGCGCGTACCGCGACCTCCAGCGCCACCGGATGGCCATGCAACTGCGGCAGGCGCTCACGCCCGAGCACGGCTACGAGATTCCCGAGGAGGCGGAGCGGCACGGCTTCGCCGCCCTTTTCCGGGACGGGATGGCGCGCGCCGCTGATGCCTACGCCGCCCTCGCCCCCCAGTTCCCGGAGGAGGCCGCCTACGTCCTCCCGCTCGCCACCCGCGTCCGGCTCCTCTTCACCTGGAACCTCCGCGAACTCCACCACTTCATCTCGCTCCGGTCCGGCAAGCAGGGCCACCCCGCCTACCGCCGCATCGCCCAGCAGACGTTCCGCGAGCTGGAGCGGGTCCATCCCTTCCTCGCCTCCTTCGTCCGGGTAGACCTCAAGGACTACGACCTCGCCCGCTCCTAGCCTGCGCGTTGTAATGCTGCAGGACTTCCAACGAAGGTGGCAAGAGCTATTCACCCCATCCCCCTATCGTGCCCCGCCGGTCGAGTGCAGCGTTTGGTTAGGCCAGAGTCCGGAGCCTACAGCACCTGGAGGAAGGCCAGCAGATACTTCTTCTCTTGGGCACTCAGCTTCAATTCCAGGACGAGGTTGAAAAACTCCACCGTGTCCTCCAGCGTCAGCAAACGGTCGTCGTGCAGGTACGGCGGCGAGTCCTTGATGCCGCGAAGCGGGAAGGTCTTGATCGGGCCGTCGGCCGACGCCTTGCGACCGTTAATCGTGACCTCCTTGAAGAATCGCTCCACCTTCAAGTTGTGCATGAGGTTGTCGG
>CAZRDA010000243.1:0-3283 GCA_964598715.1 uncultured bacterium
ACCATCTGCTGGACCCGGGCGGCCAGCCCCCCCTCTCCTGCAATGCACCGGGCCCGGAGGAGCGCCTGGCGTTCCCATGTCAAGGCGCGCTCCGCGTGATAGGCCTGAAAGCCGGCGAGCGATGTCACCAGGGGGCCGGACCGTCCTGAGGGACGCAATCGGGGATCCACCTGGTATGCATACCCCTCGCGGGTGGGGCTGCTCAGGGCAGAGATGAGCCTCTGGGCCAGCCGAACGAAGTACTCGTGATTGGAGAGTCCCTGAGTTGTCTCCCCGTCTCCGGCATAGACGAAGATCACATCGAGATCCGAGTGATACGACATCTCCCTCGCACCGAGGGCCCCCATGCCGAGGATAATCATCGGGGCCTCGCGCTTTTGCCCGTCGGCCTCGACCGTCATCGGGATCCCATGCCGGGGCTGCAGCTCTTCCTTGCAGAGTCTCCAGGCGGCCTCGAGGCAGACCTCGGCCAGGTCCGTGAGTTGTTCGCTGACCTCCTGGGTATCCAACGTTCCGTAGAGGTCATTCAATCCGACCCGCAGCAGTTCCGTGCGGTGATACCGGCGGAGGGCGTCCAGTTTTTCCTCAAAGGATGGCACCGCGTGGAGGTCCTGCGTGAGCTCCCGGGCCATGAGGTCCCGTCCCCGGTGGGGAGAGGAGGCCCCGCCCAAGACGAGGGCGTCCAAGAGCTCCGGGTGCCGAACGAGGAAATTCGAGAGGTAGAAGCTCGTCCCAAAGAGCCGCATGAGGAACGTCAGGGTCTGAGGATTCTCGGCCAGAAGGGCGTAGAAGCTGGTTCGGGCCCCGACCTTCTCCAGAAACTGCTCCAGATGATTCAACGCCTGCTCGGGGGATGGAGAGGCTAAGGCTTCGGAGAGCATGGCGGGAGCCAATCGTCGCAGGAGCCTCAGCGCTCGTTCCGGGAACCGGGTGAGGGGCGGCCCTTGCGTCATCGCCAGGAGGGAACGGTACGCCGTCTCGGGCGCGCGGAAGCCCCATCGCTTGAGCGTCTCGATGACTTGTTCCTGGGCGTCTTCGTCCTCCAGAAGTTCCAGCAAGCCGCCCATCTCGCCCGACACGGGGACGGATGGCCGGGAAGAGAGCCGCTTGGTGATCTCCAGAACGGCTGTGGCCCTCCGAGTGAGGTCGGCGCGAAGGGCCTCTCCCGGGTGTGGACCGGCGTAGGCCATCGCCCTGGCCAACCGCGCGAGATCCTCCGGCGCTTCGGGAAGGGTATGCGTCTGCTCATTGTTCGCCATCTGCACGCGATGCTCCAGGGTCCTCCACGTGATGTACGCCTCCCGGAGGCCCTGGTGATCTTCCGGGCGAATAATCCCGATGGTCTCCAACCGTTCAAGGGCCCGCAGGGTGTTGGCCTCCCGAAGGACGGGAAACTTCCCCCCGTAGATGAGCTGCAGGGCCTGAATGAAGAATTCGATCTCTCGAATCCCTCCCGGCATATACTTGACATTGAACGCGCGGCGGGTGCTGGTGCGCTCGCGCTCCAGCCGCGCCTTCAATCCCTGGATCTCTTCGAGGGCGGTGAAATCGAGATATCGCCGATAGACGAACGGCTCAACTCGCCTGAGGAATTCTTTGCCCAACTCGAGATCGCCCGCCACGGGCCTGGCCTTGATCAAGGCGGCCCGCTCCCACGTGTCGCCCCAGGACTCATAATAGATCTCTGCCCCCCGGAGCGAGTTGGTGATCTTTCCGGATTTTCCGTGCGGCCGGAGCCGCAGGTCCGTCCGGAAGACAAACCCCTCCTCGGTGATTTCTCCCATCGCCCTCGTGATCAGTTCGGCGAGCTTCACAAAAAAGGTCTCACGGGTGGCCCGGTTGGGACCAGCCACGGCTGGTCCTGCCTCGGTCTCCTCCTCATCCGACGCATGGAGATACTGGAGGTCAATATCGGAGCTGAAGTTCAGCTCTGTCCCGCCAAGCTTCCCCATCCCCAGGATCACAAAGCCGGTCGCACCGGGTGGTCCGCCGTGTTCGCCGACCAACGTCTCGTAGCAGGCGCGGCAGGCAAGCTCCAGGCAGGCACTGGCCAGGTCCGAGAGTTCCTGGGCTACCTCTTCGAAGGGGGCCTGCCCTCCGAGATCCCTGAGGCCGATCCGAAGGGTCTCCCGCTGCTTGAACCGGCGGAGTTTTGCACAGAGGTCGGCAAAATCCCCAATCGGCAGTGCGAAAGCGCGGAGGGCGGCGAGAAAGTCGTCCCGTTCCCTCTGAATGCTGATTCCCCCTTCGCAAAAGAGCCATCGGAGGGAGTGGGAATCGCGGGCCAAAAGCGTGGTGAAGTAGGGTGAGAGGGCGAAGGCGGTCGCGAGGGTCGTCAGGGCGCTGTCGTCTCCCAAGAGGGGGCCCAGGACCGACCCCGAAGTCGAGGCGACGCTTTCAAAACCGTTGAGAGCCACGTCGGGATCCGGGGAGGAAGCGCAGAGCAGGAGCAGTGTGGGGAGGGCATCTCGCACGTCCCCCTGCTGGTGAAGATGCCTCACATTGATGAGCGTCCTCTCTGTGTCAGCAAAGCGCATCTCCCGCAGGAGGGGCTCAAGGTCCGTCCACCGGTTCGCTTTGAGGGCTGAAGCGATGCGAGGGTCGAGGTTCATGTCGCTCATTGCCCCCTCGATCGGAGGGTGATGTCGAGTCCAGTTGCTTGAGCAGACACGGCGATTATACGTAGGACGGCATCGGCCTTCACTGCTAAAATTGCCGGAGGGCGCGTTTCCTTTGGGCCGCGCGCAGGGCGCGGCGGCGGGAGGGGAGCGATGGGAGCGGATCCAGGATGGGGCCTGTCCACGCTGAGCGTCCACGGCGCGGGGCCCGGGGCGGAGGCCGAGCGGTCCGCCCCCTCCGCGCCAGCCGTCCAGCCGATCTACCAGACCTCGGTCTATACCTTTCCGGACCTGGGGAGCCTGGATGCCGTCCAGGACGGGACGCAGCCGGGATACATGTACGGCCGGTACGGGCTGCCGAACCACGCGGCCCTCGAGCGGGCGGTGGCGGTGCTGGAGGGAGGCGGGGCCGCGCTCGCCTGTGCCTCGGGGATGGGGGCGACCGCGGCGGCGCTGCTCGCCGCGCTTTCGGGGGGCGGGAAGGTCGCCGCGGCGCGCGACGTGTACGGCGGCACCTACGGCCTGCTCGAGGAACTGGGCCGCTTCGGGGTGAAGACCACCTGGGTGGATGCGGGCAAGATGGCTGAGGTGGAGGCCGCGCTCGCCGAGGGCTGTCGGCTCCTCCTGGTCGAGACGATCTCGAACCCGCTCGTCCGGGTGGCGGA
>CAZRDA010000244.1:0-3273 GCA_964598715.1 uncultured bacterium
GACGACGGTGGTGGAGGTCGGGCTGGATGTCCCCCGCGCGACAGTCATGGTCGTGGAAGGGGCCGACCGCTTCGGCCTCGCCCAACTGCACCAACTGCGTGGTCGGGTCGGGCGCGGCGAGCACCCGGGCGTCTGCTACATGATCCAGGGCTCGGCGCCCACGGAGGCAGGCATGGCCCGGCTCCACGCGCTGGTCGGGGCCCGGGACGGCTTCGCCGTGGCTGAGGCCGACCTTGCCCTCCGGGGCGAAGGCGACCTTCTGGGGACGCGCCAGGCCGGCTTGCCGCCCCTCACGTTCGCCTCGCTTGCCGATCCTCTCCTCCTGAAGGCTGCCCGGGAGGATGCCGCAGCCGTGGCGGCCGGGACGGCCGGCCTCGAGCCCGGCACCGAGGCACGGCTGCTCCAGGCCCTCCGAATCCGATGGGCCGGAGCGTTCGCGCCCCTCAGGAGCGGATGATGCCGGGCGGGATCCGGATCGTGGGCGGGGCCTGGCGCGGGCGGCGCTTGCGGGTGCCCCGCGGCCCCGACATCCGACCCACGTCGGAGTTCCTGCGTGAGGCCCTCTTCGACATCCTGGGTCCCGGGATCCAGGGGGCCGACGTTCTGGACCTGTATGCGGGGACGGGAGCATTAGCCCTGGAAGCCCTGAGCCGCGGCGCGGCCACTGCCACCCTCGTCGAAGCGAGCGCGGCCCACCTGAAGACGGCCCGCGCGAACGCGGCAGCCCTGGCCTGCGAGGATCGGTGTCGTTTCCTCCGGAGGGAGGCCGTCGCCGCGGCGGGGGCGCTCGCGCGCCAGGGCCGGCGGTTTGGCTTGATCCTGGCCGATCCCCCCTATGCGGGTGATCTCCCCGAGGCGACAGCGCGGGCCGTGGCCCGGCACGGCCTGCTTGCCCCCGGGGGCTTGCTCGTCCTGGAGGTCACCTCCCGGGCGGTCCTCCCCGAGCGTTTTCCCCCGTTAGCGCGATTGCGCAGCAGGCGCCACGGCGATAGCACGTTGCTCTTCTACGCGGCCGGCCCTGCCGAGACCGGAACCCCCTGAATTTGCTTGCGCGAAGGCCCGCCTTCCTCTATGGTGAAAGAGCCCATGGGCGCCCTTGCCATCTACCCCGGGACATTCGATCCCTTCACCAACGGCCACCTGGACATCCTCCAGCGGGCCTCCCGCCTCTTCCCCGGAGTGCTGGTCGCCGTCGCCGCCAACACCGAGAAGTCCCCCCTCTTTAGGCTGGAGGAGCGCATCGCCATCGTCCGGGATGCCACCGGGGATCTACCCGGGGTCCGGATCGCGGCCCTCAAGACCCTCCTGGTGGACTACGCCCGGGAGCAGGGGGCGGGGGTCATCATCCGGGGGCTGCGGGCCGTCTCCGACTTCGAGTACGAGTTCCAGATGGCCCTCATGAACCGGCGCCTGGCGGAGACGGTGGAAACGGTCTTTCTGATGCCCAACGAGGCCTACTCCTACCTCAGTTCCCGACTCGTGAAGGAGATCGCCCTGCTCGGGGGGACCGTGAGCGGCCTGGTCCCCCCCCTCGCCGAGAAGATGCTGACGGAGAAGTTCCGGACCGGACCGGGCGGGGCGGGCCGGGGCGGGCCCGCGAAGATCGGGCGCAAGTCCCGGGGCCGCGGGTAGGAGGAGCGCGCCGATGCGACTCGCGGTCCGCACCACGACCTTCAGTCCTTCCCCGACGCTCGCCATGACGACGCGCGCCCGCCAGATGCGGGCCGAGGGGATTGACGTCGTCAACCTCGGCGCCGGGGAGCCGGACTTTGACACCCCGGAGCACATCAAGGCCGCGGCGGTCCAGGCCCTCAAGGAGGGGTTCACCAAGTACACGGCGACGGCCGGGATTGACGAGCTCAAGGACGCCGTGTGCGTCAAACTCAAGCGGGACAACGGGGTGGAGTACCGGCGGGAGAACGTCATCATCTCCTGCGGGGCGAAGCACACCCTGTACAATCTCTGCATGGTGCTCTTCCAGGGGGGGGACGAAGTCCTGGTCCCGGCCCCGTACTGGGTCTCTTACCCGGAGCAGATCCGGATGGCCGGCGCGGTCCCGGTCCCCGTGCAGACCGCCGAGGCGGATGGCTTCCGCGTCCGGGCGGAGGCCCTGGAGGGGGCCTGCACCGCCCGGACGGCGGGTCTGATTCTCAACAGCCCCTGCAACCCCACGGGGGCGGTCCTCGCGAGAAAAGACCTGGAGGCCATCGCGGCCTTCGCCGTGGCGCGGGGCCTCACCGTCATCTCGGACGAGACCTACGAGGCCCTCACCTATGACGGGCTGGAGGCGGTGAGCATTGCGGCCCTGGGGGAGGAGATCAAACGCCGGACGGTCCTGGTCAACTCCCTCTCCAAGGCCTACTCCATGACCGGGTGGCGGGTCGGGTATGCGGCCGGGCCGATGGAGGTCGTCCGGGCCATGGATACCTTCCAGAGCCAGGTGACCTCCAACCCGACCTCGATTGCCCAGCGGGCGGCCGTCGCGGCCTTGACGGGCCCCCAGGACTGCGTCCGGCAGATGCGGGAGGCCTTCGCCAGGCGCCGGGATGTGATCGTGGCGGGCCTGAACGGGCTCCCGGGCGTCTCCTGCGTCCTGCCGGGAGGAGCCTTCTACGCCTTCCCGAACGTGAGCGGGCACCTCGGGCGCGCGCGCGGCGGGCGTCCGTTGCGCACCTCGGCCGATCTGGCCGAGTACCTGCTGGAGGAGGCACAGGTGGCCGTGGTCCCGGGGGGGGAGTTCGGGAGCAATGCGCACCTGCGCCTCTCGTATGCGACCTCAGAGGAAACCATCGTGGAGGGGGTGAGACGGATCGGGGCGGCCCTCCGGTGACGCCCCACGATTCCGCCGCCTGGTGGCGGCGAAACTCGAAACCGTAGATGCGGAGAAGGAGAGAGCAGCCATGAGACGAATATCGAGTGTGTTGGTTCCCTTCCTGCTGGCCGGTGTTCTCGCGGCGGCAGCGGCGCCGCCGGCCCTAGCCGCGTCCACGTTCGTCTTCGGGGCCCAGGGAGAGCCGGTCTGCCTCGATGCCGCCATCGTCACTGACGGAATCTCCTCCAGGATCACCAACCAGATCTTCGAGGGCCTGGTGAAATACAAGGGGTCCACCACCGAGGTCATCCCCTCCCTGGCCGAGCGCTGGCAGGTGAGCGCCGATGGGACCGTCTGGACATTCACCCTCCGGAAGAACGCGAAGTTCCACGACGGGACCCCGTTTGACGCGAAGGCGGTGGTCTGGAACTTTGAGCGCTGGCGCTTCACCAAGCACCCGC
>CAZRDA010000245.1:0-2597 GCA_964598715.1 uncultured bacterium
AGGTCCACGCGGGGGACCCGCAGAAGGTGACTCACGTGCTCGAGGGCCCGCTGCGGGAGGTAGCCCCAGATCTCCTGGATGTCCAGGAGCATGGTGAGCAGCGAGGCGGGCTCGCCCCGCCACCGCTCCACCACCTCCGAGAGGCGGGCGACCTCCTCCGCCGGGAAGTGGGAGAGGTCGGGGGGATCGAGGGGAACGTTGAACGACGGCACGTGGCTGCCCCTTGGCCGCGGACCCGGTTGCAAGCCAGCGTACCCCGGGCCCGCCCGTGGCCGCAACCGTCCCCCCCCGCCTGGCGCCGGGGCGGACCGATCAGGCAAGCCCGCCCGCGAGCGCCACCACGGCCTGCACCGCGGTCGGGAGATCGCATTCGTGGGTGTGCAGGATCAACTCGGGGTGGAGTGCCACCTCGTAAGGGACGTCCACGCCCGGGACGGTCGCTCCCGGCTGCCCGGCCCGCGCGTAGATGGCCCGCGGGGCGTGGCCCGCCCGCCGGCCCTGCTCCCGCTCCCGGCAGACCTCGATCGGGCAGAGGAGCTGGACCTCGGCGAAGGCGGGGATCAGGCGGCGCGCCAGGTCCCGCCAGGCGCGCCGGGGGGCGGTGGCGTCGATCAGGACCGGGACGCCCGCCTCGGTCAAGAGCTTCGCCATGCAGGCAAGGGCGCGGTAGACGATCTCTCGCTCGGCATCAGTGTAGGTGGGCTCGGGGGTGACCACCTTCCGGATCGCATCGAGCTCCAGCACCGTCACGGGGATGCCCCGCTCGTGGAGCGCGGCCGCCACGCCCTGCGCCAGCGCTGTCTTGCCGCTCCCCGGCAGCCCGGTGATCCAGATGGCCCAGCTCACCCGCCCCTCCCGTCGCCCGCCGCCAGCCCGGAGGGCCAATCGCGCCACCGGGGAGGCCTAGCGCTCCTCCCCGTAGCGGACGGTGATGAGCTCCTCGATGGTCCGTCGGAGATCGGTGATCTCCCCCCGATTCCACCGTGCCTCGCTCTTTCTGAGCTGCGCTGCCAGGTCCAGGTCGGTGATGACGTCGCGCACCCAGCGGGAGAAATCTCCCCGCTGGGCGTGGTAGGCTAGCACGTTGTCCTCCACGGTCCACAGCGCCTCCCGGAACGTGCTCAGGTTGTCCGCCGTCGCAACACGCGACCCGTCCGACCGGCGGAAGAAGAAGCACCATTCGGGAGAGACACTAGAGTCCACGTACTTCTTCAGATGGCGGACGTGCGGCGTATCGCGGGGCGGTGCCACGAACGTAAGCGCGGTCCGCGGCCCGGTGGCCTCCGGCTGCATCATCAGGAACTTCCCTCTTGGAAGGTCCGGGAGGTCCGAGATGGCGTCCTCGCCGCCACCGGGAGAATCGGCGAGGACACGTCGGAGGAAGGCCAGCTCTTCGGGTCGGGTGATGCGGGCCAGGAGCAGGACATCCATCGCCTTCATCACCGACTCTCTCAGCCATCTCGCTCTGTAGGTGGCCAGACAGAAGCCCCTGTCCTCGACGCCGCTGGCGTGCTCCGCGACCCCCTCAGGGTGCAGCGAATAGTGGGCCTCATCGAGGACGACCCAATGCGGCAGGCCGAGCCGGCGCCGGGACCGCCGGATCACGGTCAGGGCCGTCTCGATGATCTCCACTTTCTCTCTATGGGGCAGCGCCGCCAGGTCCGCCACGATGGACACGGACGGGTCGAGGTCGAAGTGACCGAGTGCCCTCTCCATGGAGGCCCTGTCCCGGACCTCCACCCAGAGGACGTTGGGCAGCCGCGCCAGGACGCGGTAATCCCCCTCCGGATCGAGAATGCACACGGCGTAGCGCCGGTCCACCAGACGCTCCACCAGTGCGCCCGCCAGCCAGGACTTCCCCGAGAGGGGGTCGCCATAGATCAGCACGTTGACACCACGCACGGGAATGGTCACGACCTCGGAGGTCTCCACCGCCCAGCCGAGAGCAACCCGGTGGCGGGGGGAGCGATCGACGGCGAGGCCCGCGCGCAGGATCGGACCGGCGATCGCCCGCGCGACCGCCGCGCCATCGTCCCCCGGGAAGATCCAGTCCGCGCGGTCCTGGAGAGCCGGCACGGCGCTCGCCGGGCACCCTGCCCAGCCACAGGCCTCGAAGAGGTCCAGGTCGTTCTCGGCGTCACCCAGCGCCAGCACGTCGTGGAAGGACAGGCCGAGGGCGCGAATCACCTGCCGGACTCCCGCGCCCTTCGAAATCCCAGCGGGAAGAAGCATGAGGGCGGCCCGGTTATAGCAGAGTTCCCGGCTGATCCCCGTGGCGGCGAGCGCGTCCCGCACCCCTTGCTCGTCTCGCCGCGCCGCACCGACGATGACCCGTCCGACCTGGAAAGGGATCCCCCGCCGGTCCAGGGCGGCGAGCAAGCGAGGTGGGGGTGGTGGTCCCTGGTCGCGGATCATGCCGGCCCCCGGGAAGTACAGGACGCCCCCGTTCTCCGCGACCACCGCCTCGAAGAGGTCGAGGCGTTCGCAGACCCGGGTCAACTCGAAGAACGTCCTCCCGGTCACGAGGACGAGGCGAAGCCCCGCCTCCCGCGCCTGGAGCAGGGCCGCAAGCGCTTCCGCCCCGATCCGGTCCTGGG
>CAZRDA010000245.1:2607-3258 GCA_964598715.1 uncultured bacterium
TCACAAGCCAGCGCTGTGAATATCACCGAAGGGAAGACTCCAACAAAGGACGAACCGTTGGCCCGGGCGGACCGCGCGGCCCTGCAGAGTCGCTCGCGAGCCCCTGCGGGAGCGCCCGTCACTCCGCGCCGCGGGCCTGCGGCACCTGGGGCTGGTCGTCCCGCGCGGGCGCGGGGGACTCCCCCCGAAGCACCTTGAGCCGGGCGACGTTTTCGGCCAGGGCCCGCTCCACGGCGGCGTTGAAGCTCGCCCCGGGAAACCGGCCGTCCGGTCCGCGCTCCCCCGCCTCGCGCCCCGAGAGGAGCGCGATTCCCTCGTCCACCGTGGAGAGAGCGTGGATCTGGAACCGCCCCTCGCGCGCCGCCTCGACCACATCTTCCCGGAGCATCAGGTGGCGCGCGTTGGCCTCGGGGATCAGCACCCCCTGACGGCCCTTCAAGCCCCGCGCACGGCACACGTCGAAGAAGCCCTCGATCTTCTCGTTGATCCCCCCCACGGGCTGGATCTCTCCCCGCTGGTTGACCGATCCTGTCACCGCCAGGCCCTGGGAGAGGGGGATGCCGCTCAGGCTGGAGAGGAGGGCATACAGCTCCGCCGAGGAGGCGCTGTCCCCCTCGACCTCCTCGTACTGCTGCTCGAACGCGATGGAGG
>CAZRDA010000246.1:0-3247 GCA_964598715.1 uncultured bacterium
GAGCCCGGGGGACGTCTGGGTCATCCTGGGGTTGGGCGCGGTGGTGGGGGCGTGCCTGGTCGCGTTCTACCCGAAGTTGCTCGCCATCACCCTGAACGAGGAACTGGCGCGCACCAGCGGGGTGCCGGTCGGCGCCCTGAACCTTTTGCTCACGGTGCTCACCGCCCTCACGGTCGTGGTCGCCATGCGCATGGTTGGGGTCCTCCTCGTGAGCGCCATGATCGTGATTCCCGCCCTCACCGGGTTCGCGGTGGGGCAGGGCTTCGCCCGCGCCCTGGCAACCGCCATGGGGACCGCCCTGCTCGCGATGCTCCTCGGGCTCACGGCGGCATACTACCTGGCGCTGGCGGCCGGCGGGGCCGTCGTGCTCACGGCCCTCGCGATCTTCGCCGCCGTCCTGCTGACGGCGCGCCTCAGGCGGCGCGGGGCGCCCCGCTAAGGGTCAGCCGCTCCACCCGCGCGTACCGTTGGTCCCGGGGAGCGGCAGATTCCGGGTGGCCGGGTTCGGCGCGTGAGCGTCCATCACCTTCCCTCCTGATCGAAATACGCGCTGCAAACCTCCCGGGCCGGCCTATCTGGCGGCATTGCCGATCCGGCGGTGGCTGGAACGGGTGCAGTTCCACTTGGCACGTCCACGTCCCCGTTTGACAAGTGGGGCCCCGCGCGACGAGAATGCGGCATGCGGTCTTCCCCGAGATGGTGGTGGATCGGCGCCTTTTCCATCCTCCTGGCGCTCCTTGCTCCGGCTGGCGCGGGCTGCGCGCGGGAGGAGGAGGCACTGCCCAAGCAAGAGCTGCCGGGGGTCGTGGTGGAGAGGGGGCCGGCGGCGCCACGAGCCCCTGCTCGTCCGGCTCCGCCCGAGGCAACCCCGTCCCCAGCGCTGGACAGCCTCGCTGGGGAGATCCGGACCCTCCGGGAGCGCGTGGAGGCCCTCGAGCGCACACCCACCACCCTTCCGCCCAAGCAAGAGCTGCCGGGGGTCGTGGTGGAGAGGGGGCCGGCGGCGCCACGAGCCCCTGCTCGTCCGGCTCCGCCCGGGGCAACCCCGTCCCCAGCGCTGGACAGCCTCGCTGGGGAGATCCGGGCCCTGCGAGAGCGCATGGAGATCCTCGAGCGCACGCTCACCGGCCTCCTGGAGGGGTTGCCCGTGGTCGCCTCCGGGGTGGAGGTGGTCCCGCCGTCGGCGCGGCAACTGGCGGACCCCATCGCCGAACCACTGGGCTTCGCGCGGCTTCAACCGGGCCAGACCACTGTCCGGCACGGGCTTGGCGCAGCGGAGGTCACCATCCACCTGGCCGTCATCTCGGCTGAGGGTCGGGTCTCCTACCAGGTCCCCGCAGGGGGCCTCTTCGCCTCTGCCCCTACGCCGCCGGACGGGACCTTCACCATCTTCAACGCCACGGAAAGCCCGCTCTCGGTCCGCTGGTGGGCGATCCTCCAGCCGACACCCGGTCACACCGCCACGGGAGAGGAAACTCCCGAATAGCACGTCTGTGAAGGCCCGTGCGAGGTACATCCACACTGGTGGACGCGAGGGGCGGCTGGCGAACGGCGACCCAACTGAGCCCGCACCCGTGGCCCTCGCGGAGTCCTGAGTGCGCCGCCTCATTCGCCTGACGGCCTTCCTGGCTGCCATTGCCCTGGTGGCTCTCTTTGTCGTCCCCTCCCTGGCCCGGATGGGGACCGCCATCCTTTGGCCGCCGCTCCACCGGGTCGAGACCGGCAGGACCCCCGAGTACCGGGACCTGCAACCCCTGACCGTGGCTCTCCCGCCCACGCGGACCTTCGACGCTGCTCTGACAGTTGCCCGAACTCTGCCCCGCTGGACCGTCGTGACGGCGGTTCCGGCCGCCGGTCTCATCCAGGCGGAGGCTCGGACCTCCCTGTGGCGGCTCGTGCACGACGTGACGATTCGGATCGTGCCAGCGGGGGAGGGGCGCACCACGGTCTCGGTCCGCTCCGCCTCCCGCGTGGCGCGGGAGGACCTGGGGCAGAACGCGCGCAACATTCGAGTTTTCCTTCGCTTCCTTCGGCGGGCGCTCGGGGAGGCAGCCTAGGGTGATGCGCCTGCTGGCGGCGATGTTCCTCCTGACCGTCGCCCTCCCCCTCTCGGCATCGGCGTATCTCGTCTTCCAACTGGGGCCGGTTGCCGTCGGCGCCCAGACGCTCAGCCAGGGGGAGGCCCTGCTCCGCATGGCCGCCCTCGGGGCTCTCCCGCTTGCGCTCCTGGCCGCCGCCGCCCATGCCCTGCACGGCTGGGCCGTCGCTGCCGGGGGCTGGCTCACCCGCACGCTCGCTGTCGTCGCCCTCTGTCTCCTCTACGGGGCGCTGGCCTGGGGCGTTGGGAAGGCCCTCCCCCTCATCGGCTGGTGACGAGGAGCGCCGCCTCCGCGCGGGGCAGGAACGTCGGTAGTTTGGGGATGCTGCCCGCCAAGTGCTGTGGTAAACTGGCGCCAACGTCGCAAACGCCGATAGCGGCCCTGTTGCGCCGCTCCGCGAAAATCCTATGAGCCACACGTACACCAACCGGCTCGTCCACGAGACGAGCCCCTATCTGCTGCAGCACGCCCACAACCCCGTGGACTGGTACGCCTGGGGGGAAGAGGCCCTCAGGAAGGCCAAGGCCGAGGACAAGCCCATTCTCCTCAGCATCGGGTACGCCGCCTGCCACTGGTGCCACGTGATGGAGCGGGAGTCCTTCGAGGATCCCCGCGTCGCAGAGGTGATGAACCAGCACTTCGTCTGCGTCAAGGTGGACCGGGAGGAGCGGCCCGACCTGGACCGGATCTACCAGAGCGCCGTCCAGATGATGGGGGTACACGGGGGCTGGCCCCTCACCGCCTTCCTCACGCCCGACGGGGAGCCGTTCTACGGGGGGACCTACTACCCGCCCGACGACCGGCACGGTCTCCCGTCCTTCACCCGGGTCCTCCTCTCGGTCTCCCGGACCTGGCGGGAGGATCGCGACGAGGTTCGGACCGCTGTCGGCCAGTTCCTGGAGGGGTTGAACCACCTGAACCGCTTCCCGGCCTCCTCGGCCGAGCCGACGGCGGCCGTGGTGGAAGCGGCGGTCCGATCCCTCTCGCGGAGCGTGGACCCGGTGCACGGCGGCTTCGGGCGGGCCCCGAAGTTCCCTCACCCGTCGGCGCTCGAGTTGCTCCTGCGAGCTGGGGCGCGGGGGGACCGGTTCGTCCTCGACATGGTCACCCTCACCCTCCGGAAGATGGCCGAGGGGGGGATCTACGAC
>CAZRDA010000247.1:0-3246 GCA_964598715.1 uncultured bacterium
CGTGAAGTGCAGCTTGAAGCGTTTGCGCCTTTTCAGCCAAGCCTCGACCTTCGTGGACCCAGACGCGCATCGGGATCACCCAGTTGTCCCCTGCCTTGTACCCGTAAGTGGGGTAAAAGGTCACCTGCTCTTCGTCCGCCGCGTATGCGTTGTCAAAAACATTGCAGTAACTAACAAGCGAACAGATGAACAGGAAAGTGGTTATGGATTTCATAGCAAGCGCCCTGTGATCCTTATGCGGCACTTCCCCAGCCCTGCCTCGCATCGGACACCTCCTTCATCGTAAGGGGGAAGTGTCCACATTATTGGGGGAAGTACTCCGGCCGCCCCAACGCGAATGTTAGATGGCCTCATGTCGGCTGCGCTACTTCTTGACCATGACCGACTGAACCATGCGATGGGCTGGGCCAAGCCACTGGCTCTCCAGTTCCTTCGTCATGTTGACGGCTATCAAGAGCATCCGCTCGTCCACTGATGTCGCGAGCATCAGGTTCCGGATCTCGGAATCCAATGCCGGAGTTCGCAACTCCAGCAGGATGAACTGGCGCCCGTTGAGCGCGGTGAGTTCGCTGCGGAACCAGACAGCAGAGGGGTACAAACGCCGGAAGGACCCCTCGAGGGCCCGATGGAACTCCGAGAGTCGCGCCAGCGGCACGTGATCGCGCGTGTGATTCAGCGCCACGCTTACCGAGCCGGTCTCATTCGCGAGCACTAGGGTGGGCCGGCGTTCCATAGGATACTTGAGCTTCAGCAGGTCCTCCGGCATCGGCTGGAAGCTCGTGGGCACTAGCATCTCAACGAGACCACCGAGCAGGGAGCGCGTTCCGAGGGCGACGTCCGCGCCGGCGACCGGTGCAGGAAGCCCAATGACGAGGAGGACCAGCGCAATGAACGACAGGCATTTGTGCATCTTCTCCCTCGGCAACCGTAAGCCATTTAACGAGGCGACGGCTGAGCCGCAGGCGCGCAGGCCCGCCGGGTGAACCAGGAGGCCGGCGGATGGTTCCCCAGGCGCGGCGCGACCGCTTATCGCGCGCGATCCACTAGGAGGCAGGGGCCGCCACCGGCTCGGGCGCGGCGGGGGTCTTGGCGAACTCGCAGCCCTGCGTGGCGCACGCGAGCGTCACCTCACCCCCCCGCGTCCGCTTCTCCAGCAGGAATTTTGCCGCGCACCGGGGGCAGGGCTCCGGGACGGGCCGGTTCCAGAGGGCAAAGGCGCAGGTCGGGTAGGTACTGCAGCCGTAGAAGGTCCGCCCCCGCTTGGTCCGCTTCTGGGCGAGCGGCGCTCCGCACCGGGGGCAGTCCACGCCGATAGGCAGCGACTTGATGGCTTTGCACGTCGGGTACGTGGAACACGAGAGGAACCGGCCGTACCGGCCGGTCCGGATGACCATCGGCGCCCCACACCGTTCGCACTTCTCGTTCGTCGGCTCCGGGGGGGGCGGGGGCTGGCCCTTCCCCCCATCCACGCGGACGACCGTCCGGCACTCCGGGTAGCCGGAGCAGGCGAGGAAGGGACCGTACCGCCCCCGCTTCAGGACCATGGGCCGACCGCACTTCTCGCAGGCCTGGGCGGCCTCCTCGGACGGTGCGGCTTCCGCGGACGCCCCGTTCCCGCCATTCCGCGGCAGCTCACGGGTCGCCTTGCACTTCGGATAGGTGGAGCAGGCCAGGAATTTCCCGAACCGGCCCCATTTGATCACCATCGGGGCGCCGCACTTCTCGCACCGCTCCTCCGTCTTCTCCTCCATCGCCTTGATGTTGGCCATGGAGACTTTCGCCTCCTTGAGCCACTTGGCGAAGAAGTGGTAGAAGCGGTGCATCTCCTCCCGCCACTTGGCCTTCCCCTCCTCGATCTCGTCCAGCCGGCTCTCCATGAGGGCGGTGAACTCGTACTCCATGATCCGGGGGAAGGACTTGACGAGGAGGTCCACCACGATCTCCCCCAGTTCCGTGGGGACGAACTTCCCCTTCTCCCGGACCACGTAGTCCCGGTTCTGGATGACGGAGAGGATGGTGGCATACGTGCTGGGGCGGCCGATGCCCCGTTCCTCCAGCTCCTTGACGAGGGTGGCCTCGCCGAAGCGGGGCAGGGGCTGGGTGAAGTGCTGCTCCGGGTGGAGCGCCCGGAGGGCCAGCACCTCCCCCTCCCGCATCGGAGGGAGCGTCATCTCGGCCGCCTCGTGCGCCTCGCCGCCCCCGTTCTCCTCCTCCACCTCGTGGGGGGGACGCTTCGGTGCCTCATCGGTCCCCTCCACGTACACCTGCATGAACCCCGGGAACCGCATCACCCGGCCGGTGGCCCGCAGGAGGGACCGTCCCGCCTCGATGTCGGCCGTGGTGACGTCGAAGCGCGCCGGCGGCATCTGGGAGGCCACGAACCGGTTCCAGATCAGGGTGTAGAGCGCCAGCTGATCCCTCGTGAGATGCGCCCGGACGCCCGCCGGCTCCCGCAGGACCGAGGTGGGCCGGACCGCCTCGTGGGCCTCCTGGGCGCCCCGGGCGCTCTTGTAGACCGGAGGCGTCTCCGGGAGGAAGTCCGCCCCGAACTTCTCGGCGATGTAGCCCCGGACCTCCGCCACCGCCTCGCCCGACACGCGGGTGGAGTCGGTCCGCATGTAGGTAATGAGGCCGACGCCCTCCTCCTCCCCGAGCTCGATCCCCTCGTAGAGTTGCTGGGCCACCTGCATCGTCTTCTTGGCCTGGAAGCCCAGTTTGCGGGCGGCTTCCTGCTGGAGTCTGCTGGTGATGAAGGGGGGAACGGGGTGCCGCTTCCGCTCCTTTGTCGTGAGGTGTGCCACCCGGAAGGTCGCCTGCTCCAGCGCGGCCACGGCGGCCCGCGCCGCCCCCTCGTCCGGGAGGCGGACCTTCTCCCCGTCCACCTTCACGAGCCGCGCCGTGAACTCCGGCGGCTGGCCCGCCGCGAGGCGCGCGTCCAGCGTCCAGTACTCGGTGGAGACGAAGGCCCGGATCTCCTTCTCCCGGTCCACGATGAGGCGCAGCGCCACCGACTGGACCCGTCCCGCCGAGATCCCCCGCCGCACCTTCTCCCAGAGCAGGGGGCTGAGCTTGTAGCCCACGAGGCGATCCAGGATCCGGCGGGCCTGCTGCGCCTCCACCTTCCGGGTGTCAATCTTCCCCGGATGGGCGAAGGCCTCCTGCACGGCCCGCCTCGTGATCTCGTTGAAGACGACCCGGTGGACCGGCTTGCGCGCCCCCTTCAGCTCCTGGGCCAGGTGCCAGCCG
>CAZRDA010000248.1:0-3233 GCA_964598715.1 uncultured bacterium
AAGCTGGGATACGCGGTGACGGTGCGGCACCGGGACATGGAGCGACCCTAATACAAACGACAGAATCAACATGACAACGTCCGGGTCCTGTCGCCGGCGCCACCCGGACCTTTTGTCACAAAATTTCTGTCGTTTCTATTAGTGCCGGGGTGGGGACAGGGTCGGCCTCCTCGCGGGCGCGAGCGAGAGGCGGAGATGATCACGGCGCCGGCCGGCCCCGTGGGGGGCCAGCGTGGGGGGATCCGGTGACGGAGGGGCCTCTCGAGGGGCTGCGCGTCCTGGACCTCTCTCGGGTCCTGGCCGGCCCCGTCTGCTCCATGCTCCTCGGGGATCTGGGGGCCGATGTCCTGAAAGTCGAGCAGCCCGGCGTGGGGGACGAGACCCGCTCCTGGGGGCCCCCCTTCTACAAAGGGGAGAGCGCCTACTTCCTCGCCATCAACCGGAACAAGCGGAGCCTGACTCTGAACCTGAAGCACCCCCGCGGCCTCGCGCTCCTCTCCCGGCTGGTGCAGGCCTCGGACATTCTCATCCAGAACTTCCGGCCCGGCACCATGGCGCGCCTGGGACTCGGGTACGCGGAAGCCACCCGGCTGAACGGTCGCCTCATCTACGCTTCCCTCAGCGCCTATGGGACGACCGGACCGGGCGCGGCGAAACCCGGCTACGACTTCATCGCCCAGGGGGTCGGGGGCCTCATGAGCATCACCGGCTGGCCGGACGGGCCCCCCACCAAGGTCGGGGTCGCGGTGGTGGACGTGGTGGCGGGCCTGCTCCTCACGGGCCTCGTCCTCGCGGTGTTGCATCGCCGGGAGCGCACGGGCCGCGGGGAGGAGGTCGAGACCTCGCTCCTCCAGGCCGCGGTCGCCCTGCTCATCAATGTGGCGAGCAACTCCCTGGTCACGGCTCAGGTGCCGGGGCGCTGGGGGAACGCCCACCCCAACATCGTTCCGTACCAGACCTTCGCGACGGCCGACGGGCACCTCAACCTGGCAATCGCCAACGACGGTCTGTGGCGGACCTTTTGCGAGACAATGGGGGAGCCGGCCTGGGCGGCGGACCCGGAGTTCGCCACCAACGCTGCCCGGATCCGCAATCGGGAGCGCCTGGTGTCCCTTCTGGCGGCGCGTTTCGCCCAACTTCCCACCGCAGCCTGGCTCGAGCGCCTGGAGGCGGCCCATCTCCCCTGCGGGCCGGTGAACACGGTCGCTGAGGTCCTGGCCGACCCCGCCGTCCGTCACCTGGGTATGATCCAGGAGGTGGAGCATCCTACGCTGGGGCCCGTCCCGCTCCTCGGGGTCCCCTTCGCGGTGGGAGGCGCTCTCCCCACGATCCGCCGCCCGCCCCCCCGGCTCGGGGAGCACACGGAGGAGATCCTGCGGGACGTGCTTGGACTGGAGCCGACCGAAGTCGAAGCGCTTCGCAGGGAGGGTGTCTTGTGAGAGTGACGGTTCCCCCGCCACCTTGCCCTCCCCGATCCTCCTGGCGTTTCCTCCGGTCGGGCTCCCTCCCGGGCCCCCTCAACATGGCGCTGGACGAAGCGTTGACCTTCTCCTGCGCTCGCGGAAAGGGAGCCCCGGTCCTCCGCCTCTATACCTGGGATCGGCCGACCGTGTCGGTGGGCTATGCGCAGGTTCTCGAGCGGGAAGTGGACCTGGAGGCCTGCCGCCGCCTGGGGTTTGCCGTCGTCCGGCGGCCGACGGGAGGCCGCGCGGTCCTGCACCAGCACGAACTGACCTACGGGGTCGTGTTTCCCACGGGCCTCCTCGGGCCCGGGGGAGTCCGGGAGGATTACCGGAGGATCAGCCGGGGGCTGGTCCTGGGCCTTCAGCGCCTCGGCGTGGCGGCCTCCCTTTCCCGGGGGTCGGTGGGTCGGGGGCCGCCCAGCAGCGTCTGCTTCCTGGGGACCTCCCGGTTCGAGATCACCGTGGCCGGGCGCAAACTGGTGGGTTCGGCACAGCGGAGGTTCCGGGACGCGGTCCTCCAGCACGGCTCCCTCCTCCTGGACCTGGACCGGGCTGCCTGGGAGGCGGCGCTGCCGGCACTCCGGCACCCCGCCGCGAAGGATTGGCCTAGCCGCGTGACCACCCTTACGGCCCTCCTGGGAGCATGCCCCGCCCTCCCCCGGGTGGTGGAGGCGCTTCGGGAGGGCTTCGCGGAGGCCCTGGGACAGCCTCTCGCCGAAGCCCACCCTTCCCGGGCGGAAGCGAGAGCCGCCGCCGGATTAGCCTCCGGACGCTACGGCCGTCCCGACTGGACTCCAGGCCAGCGAACGGCCGCCCGCCGCCTTGACACCCCTCAACGTGTTTGATAGCCTCGTGCTGGCAATGTATGGGATTTCGGGCTTTCGGAGGCGGCCGGCTGAAGGAGGCGTATGGCTTTCGACAAGCGGAAGGCTCTTGATAACGCCCTAGCCTTCACCCAGCAGGGGCGGCTCGAGAAGGCCATCGGCGAGTACGAGAAAATCCTCGAAGCCGACCCCAGGGATCTCAGCGTCATCAACACGCTCGGGGACCTGTACGCTCGGACCGGGAAGAAGGGCGAGGCAATCGATCACTTCATCAGCCTCGGCAATACCTATCGGAGGGACGGGTTCGCCGCCAAGGCCACAGCGGTGTACAAGAAGGTTATCAAGCTGGACCCGACCAATTTGCAGGCCCAGACACTCTGCGCCGACCTGTACGCCGAGCAGGGCCTTGTGGCTGAGGCGAAGCAGCAACTCCTCCTGATTGCCGAGCAGTGCAACAAGGCCGGGGACACGAAGGAAGCCCTGGCGGTCTACCAAAAGGTCGTGACCCTGGATCCAGGCAATGTGGCGGCGGCGACGAAGCTCTCCCAGTTGCTCGCGCGCCAGGGGATGGGGCAGGACGCCTATGGGCACCTGGCCCGGAGCGCCCAGCAGTGCCTGGCGGCAGGCCAGGACGCAGAGGCTCTGAAGATCTTCCGGCGGATGCTCCAGGTCAATCCGCAGGGCTTCGAGGCGCACCTCGGGCTCGGCCGCCTCCTGGGCAGGACCGGAGGGGCCGAAGGCATCCAGGCGCTCAAGGCCGCGGCTAGCCTGGCTCCTGAGGACGCGGCGCAGTGGGTCTCCTTGGGCGACGGCTTCCGCGAGGCCGGGGACGGGAAGCGGGCGGTCGAGGCCTACACCAAGGCCCTCGGGCTGGACGTCGGCCGCTGGGAGATCCACCTTCGCCTCGCCGCGGTCGCAGCGGGGCAGAGGGATCACGCCCGGGCGG
>CAZRDA010000249.1:0-3228 GCA_964598715.1 uncultured bacterium
GCGCCGTATCCGAGCACTTCGTCGGGTCCGCCCCGTCCACGACGAAGGTGCCGGCGGCGAGGGCGACCCCGGTGCTCCCAAGCCAGCAGAGGAGGCCCAGGAGCCCGGCTACGACCCCCAGCGCCACCCGGCCCCGCTCCGACCCAGCCACGGTGGAATTTGCCCGTTCCATTGCCCGCCTTCCCCTACGAGGCAGAAACCGCGTCGGCTCCTGCCCCAATTGCCCGAGTGGCAGTTGCTCCACTCCCAGGGGGCATGCAGGTTCCATCCGCCCCATCAACTCGCTCCCTCAACGCAGCGCGAGACTGGGTGCAGCTCCCCTCCGCATCACTGTGGCGATTGCGCGGCGCCGCCTACGGAACTACGGATGACGATGCTGGCCGTCTCGAACACGTGGCCAGCCATCTCCGGAGCCTTGTCCGAATCCTCCTGCGCAAGCGTCTCTCGCCGCTGGCCGGTCGGCCCCGCCCGCACCGCGCCTGCACCCGAAGAGAGCCCGCTTCCCTCCGGCCCCCCCGGCTGAGCCGAGAGGGCCGGAGGGCCCGCAGGGGGCGGAGCCGATGTGGCTGTGCAGCGGCAGAGGTGAGAGAGGGACCGCTGCGTCTCCCCCGCGGGGATCACGAAGCCCCCGCGGTGCAACCCGAGCGGACAGGCTTCCCCACGGGTGTCGCCGCTCTCCTCCGGGGGACACCGGATCGCCCCGCCCGGTCGCAGCAGGAGCGAGTCGGTGATCGTGCTCGCCCAAGACGCAACACTTTCCGGAGGCAACTTCTGGGCCAAGGTGTGATGCTCGCGGGGACAGCCACTTACGGGAGGGGGCTTGCAAGCGATTCCACAATCTCTACGACCGACTACCCAATTCCTGCAAACCTTTGGACAGCGAGCGAGGCGGGGGCGCGGAGGGCTGCGGCGCTGGTGCGAGAGACAGTGTCGAGAAGGGCGGGATCGGAGGTCTGGATCGACTGGCTCCCGGCATCGCGGGTCCGGGAGATCCTCTGGAGCCGCTGCCGTGGGGATGGGCTGGCGCAGGGGCGAGGGGCGTCAGGCGTGGGCGGCGGGGGCGGGGCCGGGGACTCGATGGGGCAGCGTGAAGGTGAAGGTGCTGCCCTTCCCGGGGGCGCTCTCCACCCAGATCCGGCCGCCGTGCAGCTCCACGAGCTTCCGGGTCAGGGCGAGACCGAGGCCGGTCCCCTGGTACTGGCGGGCGAAGGAGCCGTCCACCTGCTCGAACTCGCGGAAGATCCGCTCCTGGTCCTCGGGGGCGATCCCGATGCCGGTATCCCGCACCCAGACGGCGAGGTCCCCCTCCAGGCTCTCCGCGCCCACCGTCACCGTCCCCTCTTCCGAGGTGAACTTCACCGCGTTGCTGAGCAGGTTGTAGAGGATCTGCCGGAGGCGGACCGGGTCCGCGACCGCGGGCGGGAGGCCGGCCGGAACCTCCGAGGTAAGGTTCGGCCGCTTCGCTGGGGCCCCCTCCCGGACCACGGTGAGCACCTCCTCGACGAACCCCGCGAGGCCCACGGGTTCGAGCGCCAGTTTCAGCCGGCCGACCTCCACCCTCGTGAGGTCCAGGATGTCATTGATCACGGTCAGGAGGTGCTTGCCGCTCTTGTGGATGTTGGCCACAAATCGGGCCTGCTTCGGCGTGAGGGGCCCGTGCAGTCCCTGCTCGAGCAGGGCGCTGAAGCCGATGATGGCGTTCAGCGGCGTCCGGAGTTCATGGGACATGTTGGCCAGGAACTCCGACTTATGGCGGGAGGCCCGCTCGGCCCGCCGCACGGCCTGCTCGAGCCGGGCGTTGGCGACCCGGAGTGCCTCCTCCGCCCACCGTCGCTCCGCGATGGCCGCCGCCAGGACGAGCGCCGTCACGGCGACCACGCTCATGAAGGCCTGCAGGAGCAGGAGGCCCTCGGTGACCGTCTCCCCACCAAAGACCCCGACCCCCCGCAGCGTCCCCGAGACCGCTAAGGCCGACACCGTCAGGGTGGCTGTCGCCGCACCCTGCTGGCCGAACCGGAGCGCCGCCCAGATCACGAAGGGGAAGACGGCGTAGGCCAACGGGTAATTCGGGAGGTCCGGCGTGAACCACCCGCCGAAGACGACGTGGCTGACGGCAACCACCCCCAGCAGCAGGGCGCCAGCCTCGGCCGCCCGTCCGGGTGGCCAGCTGAACCGGGGCGCCGTGCCCCACGTCAGGAGGACGGGGGTCACCACCAGCGCGCCCATGGCATCCCCTAGCCACCACTGCCACCAGAGGGAGCCGTAGAGCCCCCAGGGCGCGGCGCCGCCCACACAGAGACTGGTGACCCCGATCGTGGCGCTCACCGTGGTGCTGAGCACCGCTGCCAGGACCACCAACCCCAGCACATCCTGGAGCCGCTCGAGGGAGTTCCGGAAGCGGGCGAGGCGGTGGAGCAGGTAGGCCCCCGACAGCGCTTCGAGGGTGTTTCCGACGGCAATCCCGGCCGCCGTCGCGAGGGGGACATCGGTCAACGCATTGACGAGGAACGCCCCGAGCGCGACCCCGGGCCAGAGCCGAAACCCCAACAGGAGCAGCGCCCCGAGGGCAATCCCCGTCGGCGGCCACACCAGCGAGACGCTCCCGTGCATGATGGCCATCGACAGGCCGAGCGTCCCGGCCGCAAAGTAGACGGCGGCAAGGACCCCCACCCGCGCCAGGTAGGGCAAGTCGCGAGCCCGATTCGCCGCGGCGCGGGCGGAGCCCTCCCCGTGGCCCGCGTCGCCAAACGAGGGCTCGGCCGGTTTCTGCTGCTGCTTGAGAGAAGCGGGAGACACTGCTCCTTCTCTACCGCGGCGCGCCCAACGGCCCAAGGTGCCGGCCTTCCGCCGGCACCTCCAGTTGTGCGGAAGCAAGCCCCGTGCCAGGGTCAAAATCGGGTTGACAGCCCCGGCCACTGGTCGCTAGTCTGGCGGCAAGCCTGAGATTTTTCACGGACTTTCATGGGCCGGCGCTTCCCGCGCCAGGAGTGGAGCAGGGCACGATGCGGCGGGCGAGGATTCTGGGGATCGTCATGGCGGGGGGGAAGGGGGAGCGGCTGCACCCCCTCACCCGGGAGCGGTCCAAGCCGGGCGTCCCCTTCGGTGGGAAGTACCGGATCGTGGACTTCGTCCTGAGCAACTTCGTCAACTCCGGCATCTTCTCTCTCTATGTCCTGGTCCAGTACAAGTCCCAGTCCCTCATCGAGCACCTCCAGATCGGCTGGCGCC
>CAZRDA010000250.1:0-3215 GCA_964598715.1 uncultured bacterium
CTGCATCCTGATGGACGAGCCGTTCGCCGGGATTGATCCGATCGCGGTGGAGGAGATCCAGGGGATCATCGCGCACCTCCGGGCGAAGGGGATCGGGATTCTCGTCACGGATCACAACGTGCGCGAGACCTTGCAGATTGTGGACCGGGCCGATGTCATCCACCGAGGAGAGATCCTGATCAGCGGGACGGCCAGGGAGCTGGCCGCCGACGAACGGGCCCGGGAGATCTACCTGGGGGAGCGGTTCTCCCTGTAGGCTGGGGACGGCCGGGGGATGTAAGGCAGGATGGCGCTCGAGACCAAGCTCAGCCTCCGCCAGACGCAGCGGATGATCATGACCCAGTCGCTGCAGCAGGCGATTGGGCTGCTCCAGTTGAACCGGATGGAGCTGATCCAGACCGTCCGGCAGGAGCTGGAGGAGAACCCGCTGCTGGAGGAGGAGCTGGTCGAGGCGGTCGAGGCGGCCGAGGAACCCACCGGGACCAAAGCCGAGGCCGGAGCGGAGGAGCCGCCCGCGCCAGAGCCCCAGGAGGACAAGCTCTCCGAGACCGACTGGGAGGCATACCTGCAGGACGCCTCGGACTATCGGCGGGAGTTTCCGCGGGAAGAGCTGGACCGGATCGCCCCCGAGGAGACGATGACCCGCCCCCGCTCACTCGCCGACCACCTGACCTTCCAGCTCTACCTCTCCACCTCCGACCCCGACCTGTTGAGCTGGGGCAACCTTATCATCGGCAACCTGGACGAGAACGGCTACCTGGTCATCCCCCTCGAACAATTGACGGAGGCCCCCCCGAGCGACACCTCCATCCCGGAGCGGGCGCTCCGGCTCGTCCAGTCCCTCGATCCGATGGGGGTGGCGGCCCGAGACCTCCGGGAGTGCCTCCTGCTCCAACTGGATGCCCTGGGGGCGGAGGCGAGATTAGCCCGGTGCCTGATCACCGAGCATCTGGCGGAGCTCGAGCACCGGAACATCGCCCGCCTGGCGGACCGGCTGAAGGTCCCGCCGCTAGAGGTGCAGGAGGCCCTGGAGCTTATCGGCACCCTCGAGCCCAAGCCGGGGGGGACCTTCAGCACCGATGAACCCCGCTACATCACCCCCGATGTGTACATCCTGAAGTTGGACGACCGGTTCGTGGTGGTGCTGAACGAGGATGGGCTCCCCCGCCTCCGCCTCAGCGGCTACTACCGGACGGTCCTCGCCCGGCGGGAGCAGAACTCGAAGGAGACCCGGGAGTACGTGGAGGGGAAAATGCGCTCGGCCCTTTGGCTCATCCGGAGCATCGAGCAGCGCCAGCGCACCCTCTTCAAGGTGACCGAGAGCATCGTGAAGTTCCAGCGGGAGTTCCTGGACCAGGGGATCAGTGCCATGCGCCCCCTCGCCCTGAAGGAGGTGGCCGAGGACATCAGCATGCACGAGTCCACGGTGAGCCGGGTCACCACCAACAAGTACGTCCACACGCCGCAGGGGCTCTTCGAGCTGAAGTACTTCTTCCACCGGGGCGTGCCGGCCACGGATGGCGGGGCGACCGTCTCCTCCCTGACGGTGAAGGAGATCGTCCGGAAGCTGCTGACCCAGGAGGACCAGGGGAAGCCCCTCAGCGATCAGAAGATCGTGGAGATCCTCCAGCAGCAGGGGGTGGAGATCGCCCGCCGGACAGTGGCCAAGTACCGCAGCCAGCTCCGGATCCCCTCTTCCAGCAAGCGGCGGCGCTACTAGCCGGGAGGGGCACGATGCACCTGAGCCTCACCATCACCGGGCGGAACCTGGAGGTGACGGCGGCCCTTCGACGTTACGCGGCGGAGAAGCTTGGGAAGGTGGAGAAGTTTCTGGACACCAGCATGACGGCCCACGTGGTTCTCTCGGTGGAGAAGTACCGGCAGATCGCCGAGGTCACGCTCCACGCCCGGGACCTGACCATCCGGGCGGAGGAGAGTACCCCGGACCTGTACGCTTCGCTGGACCTGGTGGTGGACAAGATCGAGCGGCAGCTCCAGCGCTACAAGGGGCGGATCATCCGGCACTGGGCGCGCGGGGCGGCTGGGGGGGGCGGGCCGCGGCGCGGGGCGGCGGCGGCGCTGGCGGAGGAACCGGAGGACGAGTCTGCCCCCCGGGTGGTCAAGGTGAAGCGTTTTGCCATCAAGCCGGCGACGGTGGACGAGGCCCTCCTCCAGATGAACCTCCTCGGGCACGCCTTCTTTGTCTTCCAGAACGCGGTCAGCGACCAGGTGAACGTCCTGTACCGGCGCCACGACGGGCAGTACGGTCTCATCGAGCCCGAGCACTAGCCCCGGATCGCGCGCCGCCCCTTACAGCCACCGGCCTCGCCGAGGAACGCACGGGGTGACCGGCCTCGAGTTTGTCATCGTCACCGGGATGTCGGGGGCTGGGAAGAGCCAGGCCGCCAAGGGGCTCGAGGATCTCGGCTACTTCTGCGTGGACAACCTCCCCGCGACCCTGATCCCCACCTTCGCGCTGCTCTGCGCTGCCTCGGAGCGGCGCATCGAGCGGGTCGCCCTGGTCATTGACGTCCGCGAGGGCCAGTTCCTGGATCAGGCGCTGGACGCGCTGCGAGGGCTGCGCGAGGCCGGGCACCGGGTACAGATCCTCTTCCTCGAGGCCAGTGACGAGAGCCTGCAGCGCCGCTTCAGCGAGACCCGCCGCCCCCATCCGCTCGCCCCGGCCGGCCCGGTGGCGGATGGGATCGCCCGGGAGCGAGAGCGCCTCCGCCCCCTGAAGGCAGAGGCCGATCTGGTCCTCAACACCGGTCCCCTCACGCCCCACGAGCTCCGGCAGTACCTGGCGCAGACCTTCGGGGAACGGCTCGAAGGGGCGGCGACCGCGGTGAGCCTCATCTCCTTCGGCTACCGGTACGACCTCCCGCTGGATGCGGACCTCGTCTTTGACCTCCGGTGCCTCCCGAACCCCAACTTCGTCCCGGGCCTGAAGCCCTTGCCGGGAACCGATCCCGCCATTGCCGAGTTCCTGCGGGGCAGCTCGGAGGTGAAAGTATTCCTGGACCGCCTCCTCGCCTTCCTCCAGTTCGCCCTCCCCGGATACATCGCCGAGGGGAAGGCGTACCTGACCGTCGCCCTGGGATGCACCGGGGGCCGGCATCGGGCTCCCTACGGGGCGGAGGTGGTGGCGGCGCAGTTGAAGAAGCTGGGATACGCGGTGACGGTGCGGCACCGGGACATGGAGCGACCCTAATACA
>CAZRDA010000251.1:0-3208 GCA_964598715.1 uncultured bacterium
AAGACGGCATTCATGATCAGCCAGGTTGAGGACCAAAAGAACCGAGATGCGATCCTGGCGGCAATCGATGCGGCTTGGAACGCAGCGACTCCGGTAGCGTGAGCGCCCTGACGAGCGGCGGACCCAGGGGCCGGCGGACTCCAGCGGCAGCACCGTCTGGCTCTTCCTCTCGCGCTCGGCGCGGCCCGAATCCATGTCTACAGTGATATACTTCCTTAAGAAGCCGTAGAAGACGCAGCCGAAGGCGCGACTCCCGGGAGGCCCCCATGTCCATTCGCCCGATCAAGCGGCTCATCAAGGCCAAGCCGACCCTCGAGGGCGCGGGCGTGCACCTGCGCCGCGCGTTCGGGTTCGGCACCACGTCCGACTTCGACCCGTTCCTCCTCCTCGACGACTTCCGCAACGACCGGCCGGAGGATTACCTGGCCGGCTTCCCGTGGCACCCCCACCGCGGGATCGAGACGATCACGTACGTCCTGGCGGGCACCGTCGAGCACGGCGACAGCCTCGGGAACACGGGCGCCATCGCCGCCGGGGACGTCCAGTGGATGACGGCGGGGAGCGGGATCATCCACCAGGAGATGCCGAAGGGCGACCGGGACGGCCGGATGCACGGGTTTCAGTTGTGGGCGAACCTCCCGGCGGCGCTCAAGATGACGGCGCCCCGCTACCAGGAGGTGACGGCGGGAGACATCCCCCTGATCACGGACGACGACGGGACCCGGGTCCGCGTCGTCTGCGGGAGCTTCTGGGGGACGAGGGGCCCCGTGGACGGGATCGCCGCCGACCCGGTCTACCTCGATGTCTCGGTGCCGCCGGGGAAGCGGAAGACCCTCCCGGTCGAGACGACGCGGCACGCGTTCGCGTATGTGTTTGGGGGCACGGGGACGTTCTGCAACGCCTCGGGCCCCCTCGCGGTGCCGACCGAGCCGGTCGGCTGGGCGGACACGGCCCCGCCGGCGGAGGCGGACAACCGCTCGCTCGTGCTCTTCGACCGCGGCGACGAGGTCACGGTGCAGGCCGGGGACGCGGGGATCCGGTTCCTCCTGGTCTCGGGGAAGCCCCTCGAGGAGCCGGTCGCGTGGTACGGCCCCATCGTGATGAACACGCAGGAGCAGCTGCGGCAGGCGTTCGAGGAGCTTAAGCGGGGGACGTTCCTGAAGCCGGAGGCGCGGGGGTAAGAGCCCAGTTCGGCGGCGGAGGATCGCCCCCCGCGGATCATCCGACACCTGCCCCGGCCCGTATCCTGGCGGTCCTGAGCATCGAGGACGACACCCGCCTGGTAGTGGACCTCCCCCTGCACCCGGCGTCCTAGGCCGGCCCCCCCCTGCCTGGGCCCCCGGCTGCCCATGCCCCCACGGGTCGCACGGCGCTGCGGGGCAGCGGCGATTCCATGCCTGAAGTGATATACTGCCCGACGAAGCGGTGGAAGACGGTCGCCGCGGCGCGTTAGACTGCGGCCCTCTGCGGCGGCTGGGGTGCTTGGCACCTCTGTCTAATGTAGCTCTCCCGCCCGGTTGGGCGCTCGATACAGTCGGCAGTGTGCGTCAATGGAAGAGAAGGCACGCTCGAACCTGAAGGCCGCGGAAGTTCTCGTCAATGCCCAGCTTTTTGATTCTGCCGCTTCGCGTGCCTACTACGCCGCCTACTTGGCCGGCTGGTCGTGGCTCGCTGCAAACAACCAGGAGCCACCTCCTGACGCCGACGGCAGCCGGTATTGGCCGCACGCCTCGTTTCCGGAAAGGCTTTTCGAGTGGGGCGCGCTTCACGACCCTGACCAACGGGACGACTTCGAGTTCCTTCGCAATCGCCGGGTCCAGGCAGACTATTACGTTGACCCGATAAGCAGCGATGAGGCCGAAGAGGCACTTGGCCTCGCAACCGCTCTGGTTGGGCAACTCCTCGCCGAGGGCAGGGCATGACTCATCGCGCAGAGATTCTGCAGCGTCTCGCGATCGCGGTCGGCTTTCGATACCCGCTGAGATGGGCGGACGAGCGGACCACGCTCGGCGACTACGAAGGCCGGGATTGTACGATCGAGGTATTCAACATTCCATCGGCGCGTCAGCGCGGGTTCTTTCACGAGATTCGTCAACACCGTCGCGAGCTCCAGGAGATGCTCGGGAGGCCCGTTACCTTCGTTTTTCACACGCCCGAGGTGACGAAGCAGTACTATTCCCATTTGTTTGCTGAAGTGCACGGAGCAGAGATCACGGGAGCCCTCAGCATCGAACTCGAGCCCGGAGGAGTTGGGGAAAGGCCCGAAATACAGGGGCAGCTTCGGGTGCCCATGGAACTAGCCGCATGACGACTCTCATTCTCGGCACGAACCGGTTTGAGGACTGTGAGCACATTCTTGCCCTCCGAGGGACGCCCCTCCTTTCCGCGGCGATTCGTGGCGGTCAGCCCGTTGTGAGTCTGACCCTGGAGGGTGGCCCTACTGGCCAGTCAATTCGAGTACGAGACAATCGAGTCATGGAGGGGCCGCTCACCGTTGACTCGACACGAGAAGGACGAGTCACCTTCCGAATGGGCGAGTCCACAATTCTGAGTGCCCACGTCCAGAACCAGAATACGCTTTGCGTCGAAGTCGATTTCCGCGCACTGGGCCTGAACATCTATACGGAAAGCAGCGCGCTCCACATAGGGGGCGCAACGCTGTCCGGCAATGTTGTCCGCGGCGGCAGGACTGCTATCACCGTAGGCTAGTACCCGAGGGAAGCAGATGAGGTACCGGATTCTTGAGGTTGTCGTCCTTGACCGAGAGCTGCCGGATCGCGGGCTTCGCAAGGGCGATCTCGGGGCCGTGGTCGAGGTCTATGAACCAGATGCGCTGGAGGTGGAGTTCGTAACGGCATCGGGCAAGACGGAGGCTTTGCTGACGCTCTGCGTGGGTGACGTTCGCCGGGTAGCCGACGATGACCTCGTGTCTGTAAGGCCCTACCGGCGGTCCGCCTGAGTTATCCCTGCGGCCGGTCGTTTGGAAACGAATGAAGAACTCGTACCTGGAGGTCACGTTTCTGCATGGCCGTCCCCTGGCGGCTTATCTCTACCTGCCGCGGCAGCCGGCCGACAAGGGCTATCGGACGGCGCGCGTCGAGCCCGGGCTGATCATCGATTTCAACCGGAGCGGCAGGCCGATCGGCATCGAGATCACGGCACCGGCCAAGCTGTCTGCCGCCGCACTGAACCGGGCGTTGCGTCGTTT
>CAZRDA010000252.1:0-3198 GCA_964598715.1 uncultured bacterium
CGGATCCCTTCACCATGACCTCGCGGAACTCCGCCTCGGTCAGCCGGAGGAAGCCCTTGCCGCCGACTCCCGCTGGAACCGCGGCGAAGAGGGCTTCGAGCAGCTCGGGGAGCTTCGGCCGGACCTCCGCCTCCGTCAGGTCCGTCCGCAAGAGCCGCATCCCGCAGTTGATGTCGAAGCCGATGCCCCCGGGGGAGATGACGCCGCTGTCGGCGCGAAACGCCGCCACTCCCCCGATGGGAAAGCCGTACCCAGAGTGCCCGTCCGGCATGCAGAGGGCGGCCCGGACGATGCCGGGGAGACAGGCGACGTTCGTCACCTGCTCGAACACCCCCTTGTCCATCTGGGACAGCAACGCCTCGGAAGCGTAGAGGCGGGCCGGCACCCGCATCCCGGGCTTCTCGCTCGGCGGGATCTCCCAGATGCAGTCGCCCGCGGGTCGGATCTCCACGGCCCCCCTCCTGCTCTCTCCGCGGGCCCGATGGGCCAGGCCGGCCACCGACCAGCCTGACCCGCCGGGGTACCGTTACTCGGCCTTGACCGGAATCGTCGTCTGCTTCGCGGACGGCGCCTTCGGCAACGTGACGGTCAGCAGTCCGTTCTTGAACTTGGCGGTGACCTTCTCCCGCTCCACCGGCACGGGGATCCGCACGCTCCGGGCGAAGACCCCGTGGGAGCGCTCCATCTGGACGTCCTTCGCCTCGATGCCGGGGATCTCGGCCCGCAGGACCAGGGCGTCCTTGGTCTCCGAGAGATCAAGCCTGGGATTCCACTCGCCGACGGGGACCAGCTCGGGGAAATCTGGTTCCCAGAAGCGGTCGAAGAGGCGCTCCATTTCCTTCCGCAGGCTCGTGAGGCCAATCCACGGTTGCAGCGCGCGCATGGCAACACCCTCCTTCCGGCAAGGATGGGCCAGACCCCATGTCTGCCCCTGCCTGGCTCGAACCGATGAGCAACGCCGATGCCAGCGCGGCCCCGCGGAAATTCAGCCGGTTACGGCGCCCTTCCCCGGTCCGGATGGGGCACCGCCGCCCCTGGTGGGACCCTCGCGCCCCTTTCGCGTACTCCGGCCGCGCCGCTGGGGGCCGGCAAGGCTCGGCGATGGAAATCGATCCCCCCGGTCCGGAGGCCGAAGAGGACATGGCAAGGAAAACAGCAGGCCAGGACGCTGGCCTACACGGCCCCGAAGAGGGGGCAGAGGATCCGCAGGCCCAGCCAGATGACGATTGCGCCCGAGAGGTCGAGCCAGATCCCTGACCGGATCATCTCCCTCAGGGGCACGAGGCCCGAGCCGTAGACGATCGCGTTCGGCGGGGTCGAGACCGGGAGCATGAAGCCGAAGCTCGCGCCTAACGCCGCGCCCAGCGCCGGAGGGACCGGGCTCACCCCCATGCTCTGGGCAACGGCGATCATGACCGGGATCACCATGCTGGCCGACGCGGTGTTGGAGGAGGTCTCGGAGAGTACGACCCCGGCCACGATGGCGACCGCAGTGAGCGCCCAGACACTCTCCGCTCCCGAAGTCCGGACCAGCGCCCGGCCGATGTTCTCCGCGAGCCCCGTGTCGAACATCAGACGGCCCAGGGAGAGCCCCCCGCCGAAGAGGAGGATCGTTCCCCAGTCGATCCGCACGGCCTCCCGCCAGGTGATCGTGAACTGCCCGCGCCCGAGGTCCGTCGGCAGGAGGAAGAGCAGGACGGCGCCGATGAGGGCGACGACGGCCTCGGGGAGGTAGGCCTCGAAGAAGCGGGGGAGCGGGGCCTCGGGCGAGGAGAGGAGCGCGACCGCGCCCGGGAGCATCCACAAGAGGCAGACCAGCACGAAGACGCCCGCCACGTTGCGCTCGCCCCGGCTCCACCCTCCCTGCCGCTGGCGCTCGGCGGCGACGTAGCGGTGCAGGTCGCCCGCGAGCCCCCGATCCTCCACGTACCGGTGGCGCAAGATGAGCCAGCACACGAGGAGCATCAGGACGGCCAGGGGCATGGTGAGGGCCACCCAGTCGAAGAAGGTGAGGCGCCGGTCGGTCAGGTTGCGGATCATGCCGATGGCGATCAGGTTCGGAGGCGAGCCGACCGGGACGCCGACCGCGACGCTGGAGGACCAGGTGAGCATCAACAGGAAACCGGTCGGGAACCGGCTCCGCGTGGGGTCACCGATCCTCCCGAGGGCGCCCAGGATCCCGGTTCCGACGGGGAGCATCATCGCCGTCGTCGCCGTGTTGCTCACCCAGAGCGAGATGGACCAGGTGACCGCCCCCATCGTCGCCAGGAGGCGCGACGGCGACCGGGTCGTCCACGGGTAGCGGAGGAGGGCGAAGGCCAGGCGCCGGTCGAGGCCGCTCCCCCGCATCGCCTCCGCGAGGATGAAGCTGCCGATGAACAGGAAGATGATCGGGTCCCCGTACGCGGCCAGCACCGTCCCCGCCGGGGCGACGCCGGCGACGATGGAGAGGACCGACGCGAGGATGGCCGTCACCGCGACGGGCACGGCCTCGGTGACCCAGTACACGATCGCCCAGGCGAACACCGCCGCCAGGAGGTGGGCCCCCCGGCTGAGGCCGTCCATCGGCGAGAGCAACACCGCGAGGAAGAGGAGCGGTCCCGCCGCCAGGCCGAGGAGCCGCTTCCGGACCTCGAAGGGGGCGTGGAGGGTCGCGGTCAGCCACGGCGCCGGGGCGTCGGGATCCATAAGCCATCCAGCGGGAAAGGGGAGTACGGCCCTCTGGGGTGTCGGCTCACCACACCCGGAAGCCCGGCGTGGTGAGCGGCGTCGTGGTCACCAGCCGGAGCAGCGGGGGGCCGTAGGCGATCGCGATCAGCACCGCGGCGAGGGCGAGCCACGGGCGCCACCGGTCGAGGATCGCCGGAGCGTGCTCCGGGCCGGAGAGCGCCTCCGCGAACGCGGGCATGGCGGGCGCCGGCTCCCGCGAAGCCACGAGCGTCAGGCCGAGGTTGAGAAAGTACAGGAGGGCGCTCACGAAGAGGATGGTCCCGCCGATCCCCACCAGCGGAAGGACCGCCTACCACTCGGGCTGCAGATAGGGGGCGGCGCCGAGCATGGTCCGCCGGGGCGCCCCCATCAGCCCGAGGCGGTGCAGGGAGTTGGAGAAGACCACCATCCCGCCGAACCAGAGCCACGCCTGGGCCAGCGCGACCCGCCGGCTCCAGAGGGCGCGGCCGCACAGGACCGGGACGAGCC
>CAZRDA010000253.1:0-3161 GCA_964598715.1 uncultured bacterium
ACCAGCCTCTCCCATCTGATCCTGGGCCTCTGCCTGGCGTTCGCGCCCATCGGCGCGTGGATCGCGGTGGCTGGCCGTCTCGACCTCGCGCCGGTCATCCTGGGGGGGGCGGTCCTGTGCTGGGTGGCCGGGTTCGATATCCTCTATGCGCTAGCCGACATCACCTTCGACCGGGCCCACAGGCTGTTCTCTATCCCCGCTCGCCTTGGGGAACGGGCGGGGCTCGCGGTCAGCCTGCTGCTCCACGCCCTGACCCCGCTCCTGCTGGCTGCGGTCGGGGTCCTGCTCGATCTCGGTGCCTGGTACTACGCCGGTGTCCTCTTCGTCCTCCTCCTGCTCATCCTGGAGCACGCCATCGTCCGCCGCTACGGTCTGTCCCGTCTCGAGCTCGCCTTCTTCAACGTCAATGGGGTCCTGAGCATCGGGATCTTCCTCTTCACGCTGGTGGACCTCCTCCGCTAGAGTGAAGCGGGTCCGATAGAGCCGAATGCGCGCGGGAATCGCTAGCGGGGAAAGGCGGGGGCGGCCGCAGTCCGTTGGATCTGGGTGAGGTGGTGCGCCTCGTGCCAGGCCTGCAGCTTCACCCAGCCTCCGAGGGTGAACCAGACGCCGGTCGCGGGGTCCGGGGCTCGCAGCGCTTCCGGGTCGTCCCCCTGAAACGCGGCGAGTTCACTGCGAAAGCGCGTATGCGCTTCCGCCAGTTCCCGTTCCAGGGTCTCGCGGTTGCGGACCGGGCCCGGCACCAGGGCGGGCGGCGCCTCAAGGCGGCCGAAGGGATAGCGATCGAGGGTCGCGGTGTAAGGGGTCGCGCCCGCAGGGAGGTGCTGAGCGCGGAAATCGCCCCGGATCAGCTTGCGCACCATCTTGCTCGACCCGATCTCGGCGTGGAGGAGGTGCTCGACCTGCTCTCCGATGCACCACGCTCGGGCTGCGGGGCGGAAGACCCACCGCGCGGTCGTCAGGGACCGGATGGTTTCCAGGAGCTTCGCGCGAACCTGCTCTGCGAAGTCCCACGAGACCCGGAGCGTGGGATGGAGGTCACGAGGCGTCTGCATCGGCTACTTGACGGGAGACCCGGGCGGCACCTCCCGGTCCGGCATGAGCAGGACCACGCGGCCATCGGGGGCCTCCGTGGCCAGGATCATCCCCTGGGAGGTCACACCCATGAGGGTGGCCGGCTTCAGGTTGGCGACGAGGATGACCTGCCGCCCGACCAGCGCCTCCGGGGCGTACTCCTGGAGGATTCCCGCCACCACCGTCCGCTCCTCCCCTCCGATATCCACACGCAGCCGAATCAGTTTCTTGGAGCGGGGCACGGCCTCCGCCGCCACGACGGTCGCCACGCGCAGATCCAGGCGGCCGAACTCCTCGGCACTGAGCAACGGCGGCTCGGCGGGCCGGTTCGAAGGTGTCCCCCGCTGCCGGCTGGTCTCCCCACCGGCCCGGCCCTGGGCGGCTGCCACCTTGGCCCGGACGCCAGCCGTCTCCACCCGGGGGAAGAGCGCCTCCCCCTTCTGCACCCGACCGGTGGGGACCGGCGCCCCCCACTTCCCCTCGGTCGGGAGCCGGGCCTCCTGGATCGGGAGCGTGATCCCCAGTTGCCACCAGATGGCGGCACCGGTCTCGGGCATGGCCGGGGAGAGGAGCAGGGCCGCCTGTCGGATCGCCTCCCAGAGATGGTAGAGGACCCGCTCCAGGTCCGCCGGCCGGGCCTTCGCCAGATCCCAGGGCTTCACGCTGTCAATGTACCGGTTCGCGAGACTGACGATCTCCCAGATGGCCTCCAGGGCCCGGTGCCAGGCGAAGTGCTCCACCGCGCTCCGGGCGGAGGCCTGTGCCGCCTCCACCGTCCGGGGAATCTCCATATCCAGCCCCGCCGCGGGCGGGGCGGGCCTGGGGATCCGGCCCTGCAGGTATCGCTCCAGCATCGTGCAGGTCCGGCTGACCAGGTTCCCCAGGTCGTTGGCCAGATCCGCGTTCAGGCGCCCGACCAGCGCCTCTTCGCTGAAGGTCGCGTCCAGCCCGAAGACCATCTCCCGCAGCAGGAAGTACCGGAAGGCGTCGTACCCGTACTGGTCCACCAGGTCCAGGGGCCGGACCACCGTCCCGCGGCTCTTGGACATTTTTCCGGTCTCCACGGTCCAGTAGCCGTGGACGTTCAGGTGCCGATAGACCGGGATGCCGGCGGCCCAGAGCATGGTGGGCCAGTAGATGCCGTGGGGCTTCACGATATCCTTGCCGATCAGGTGCTGGGCAATCGGTGCCTGGTCGGTCCCCCAGAACTTGGCGTAGAGGTCGGCGTCCGGGTAGCCGAGGGCGCTCACATAATTGATGAGCGCGTCGAACCAGACGTAGGTCACGTACCGGTCGTCGAAGGGGAGTGGGATACCCCACTGGAGGCGCGCCTTGGGGCGCGAGATGCAGAGATCTTCCAACGGGTCCTTCAGGAAGGCGAGGACCTCGTTCCGGTAGCGCTCGGGCCGGATGCACTCCGGGTGCTTCTCCAGGTGCTTGAGGAGCCGCTGCTGGTACTTGCCCATCCGGAAGAAGTAGTTCTGCTCCTTGATGTAGGTCGGCACGGTCTGATGATCGGGACACTTCCCGTCCACCAGTTCCCGCTCGGCATAGAAGCGCTCGCAGCCGAAGCAGTACTGGCCGCCGTACTCGCCGAAGTAGATCTCCCCGCCGTCGTAGATCTTCTGGAGGATCCCCTGGACCACCTTCCGGTGCGGCGCTGCGGTCGTGCGGATGAACTGGTCGTGGGTAATCCTCAAGCGGCGCCAGGTCTCCTGGAAGACCCCGCTGATCCGGTCGGTGTAGACTTGCGGGCTCTCGCCGGCCGCCGTGGCCGCCTGGGCGATCTTGTCGCCGTGCTCGTCGGTTCCGGTGAGGAAGTACACCTCCTCCCCGGAGAGCCGGTGGAAGCGGGCCGTGGCGTCGGCCAGGATGGTGGTGTAGGCGTGCCCCAGGTGAGGGGTCGCGTTGACATAATAGATCGGCGTGGTGATGTAGAAGCGGGTCATCCTCCTCTCCTGCTCGCAAAAAAATCCGGGCGAACGGCTCCCCGCCCGCCCGGTCCCGCTCTCCTGGCGCCGCTACGCGGCGCGGGACTTCCCTCACCCGCCCCCGGACCCGCAGCCACCCCCCCCGGACCCGCATCC
>CAZRDA010000254.1:0-3160 GCA_964598715.1 uncultured bacterium
GTAACTTTCACTGTCAGAACGTCATCGTGGTCGCGGTGGGTCACGACCATCTGGAGCCGGGCCACCTCCGGGAACGCGGCGAGGGCCTCCTCTACCTGTCGGGGGTGGACGAACATCCCCCGGATCTTCGGGACCTCATCCACCCGGCCCAGGATGCGGGTCAGGCGCGGCGCCGTGCGGCCGCAGGAGCACCGGGAGCGATCCAGGATCGAGAGGTCTCCGGTCCCGAAGCGAATGAGGGGATAGACCGGGTTCAAAGCCGTGGCGACCACCTCGCCCGGCTCGCCCTCGGGGACGGGGTGCCCGGTGTGCGGGTCGCAAACCTGGACGATCACGGCCTCGTCCAGGTGCATCCCGGCCTGGGCGGCGCACTCGTAGGCCATGCAGCCGAGGTCTGCCGTGGCATAGGCCTGACCGACTGCGACTCCGAAGTCCTCCCGCAGCGTTTTCCGGAGAGCGTCCGAGAGGATCCCCCCCGAGACCAGGGCCACCCGCAGGTGGAGGTCCCGTGCGGGGTCGGCTCCCTGCTCCCGCGCCTTCTCGAGCAAGGTGAGAAGAAAGGCGGGCGTCCCCACGTAACCGCTCACTGGGAGCCGCCGGAGGAGGTCCGCCTGGCTTTCGGTGTTCCCGACGCCTGCCGGCAGGACGACGCACCCGATATGTCTGAGTCCCGCATCCAGCATCAGGCCGGCCGGTGTGAGGTGATAGGCGAAGGTGTTCTGGACGAGATCACCCTTGCGGAAGCCTGCCGCGACCAGCGCCCGGGCGAACCGCCAGTAGTCCGGGACGTCCCCCTCGGGGTCCAGCGTGGGGCCCGGCGAGAGGTAGATCCGGGAGAGGTGACCGAGGGGGAGTCCCAGGAGGCCCGCGAAGGGAGGCGCCCGCTTCTGGAGGGCGGGTAAGTCGGCCTTCCGGAGGACCGGGATGGCCGTCAGGTCGTCGAGGGCTTCAATGGCGCCCGGCTTGAGGCCGGCCCGGGCGAACCGGGCGCGCGTGCCCGGGGTCCGGAGCGCCGGCCGCAAAAGCGCGCGCAGGGCCCGCAATTGCGCGGTCGCCCGTCTGGCGGGCAGACGGGTCTCCTCAGTTCTGTCGAGGAAACGCCCGCGCCGACTCACGGCTCAGACCCCGGCGCTCACCCCGGGGCGGGACCCCTCCTCGGGCGAGCGCCAGAAGCCCCTGTCCCCCGCCGCCTATCTCTTCGGGAACGTGCCCTTGAAGTGGGCGAGGGTCTCCTCGCCGCCGCTGGTGAAGGTCGCCACGCCGTTGGTGACCGCGATCTCGAAGCCGAAGTCCGGGACCGCCTCCCACCATGCCTTCACCTGATCGGGAGCCTTGACCCCCGCCTCCTGTAGGCGGAACCCGCCCGTCACCAGGAGACTCAGGAGCGTTGTGTAGGCATCGAAGGCCGCGTGGACGCGGAGCTGGTTCGTGGTCCGCGGCGGGATGGACATCTTCTCGTAGACCGAAAGGGTGTTCACCTCGAACCCCGCAAAGGCGACGGTGAAGCGGAGTTCTTCCAGCGTGACGGTCGTGTGGTTCGGATTCTCGACGTCGAAGATGAAGGCCAGGTCCAGCGGGCTGCCGCGGCGTTCTTTCGTGTCGAGATAGAAGGTCCAGTAGTGGGCGATCTCCACCCGCTGCAACTCCACCTTTGGCGGCCGGACCGGTCCCGCGGCCGTCTCCGGCATCGTCGCGCAGCCGGCAAGCCCCCCGAATCCTGTCATAGCCACCAAGGCACCTGCGAGGAGCACGCGTCGTGTCATTGTCCCCTCCTTCTCCCGGCTGAAGGCTAGGTGAGCCAGCGCTTCCGGCGCTTGTAGTGCTTGAGGTCTCGGAAGCTCTTCCTCGCCCCGAGCTCGGTCAGCCCAAGGTAAAAGTCCCGGATGTCCGGATTCTCCCTGAGCGTCGCCGCCGACCCATGCATCACCAGGCGACCGTTTTCCAGCACGTAGGCGTACAGGGCGATGGCGAGCGCCAGCTTGGCGTTCTGTTCCACCAACAGGATCGCGATTCCCTCCTCCCGGTTCAGCCGGCTGATGATCTCGAAGATCTCTTTGATCAGGAGCGGGGCCAGGCCCATGGAGGGCTCGTCCAACAGGAGAAGCCGTGGCGCGGTCATGAGCGCCCGACCGATGACCGTCATCTGCTGCTCCCCGCCGCTCACGAAGCCAGCCGGCACCTGCCGCCGCTCGCGCAGGCGCGGGAAATACGTGTACACGCGCTCGAGGCCCTGGCGGAGGCGACTGCCATTCCCTTGAAGGTGAGCCCCCACCCGGAGGTTCTCCTCCACTGTTAAATGCTCGAAGACCCGCCGCCCCTCGATGACCTGAATGATCCCGAGCCTCGCGATCTCCTCAGCAGATTTCCGCTCCAGGCGCTGGCCGAGAAATTCGATGCTGCCGTCCGTGACCTGGCCGTTCTCATGCTTCAGGAGGCCCGAGATCGCCTTGAGGGTGGTGCTCTTCCCCGCGCCGTTCGCCCCCAGGAGGGCCACGATTCCCCCCGCGGCCACCTCCAGGGAGACCCCCTTCAGGGCGAGGATGACCTCGTGGTACATGACCTCAATGTTGTTGAGTGTGAGAATCGAGTCCTGAACCTGCACGAGAGGTCTCCCGCCACACCCCTACCAGCCCAGCCATTCCTTCTCCCACTTGTCGGGCCAGCGCTGCTTGAGGTCAACCTCCTTCACCAGCGCGAACTTCCCCCCGCGGACCCGGTACACCCGGATCAGAGAGCCCGGGCGGTGATCGGTGGGGGTGATGGTGATCGGGGGACGCCCCAGGCCGGGTGTCCAGTCCCGGATCGTCTCGAAGGCGGCCTTGACTCCCGGCCCGTTCAGTTGCCCGGCCTTGTCGGCCCGGACCAGGGCCTCCCGCATGAGCAGGACATCCACCCACGACTGGACCGTCCGGATCAGGCGGTTTTCCACGGGGACGCCCGGGTTCATCTTCTTCGCATACTCGGTGACCTTGTCCATCAGGGGGACCTTCTCGCCAAAGAAGGCGTTGACGGCGATCCCCATCACCCCCTCGGCGGCGGGCCCGGCCAGCTTGACGAGGTTTTCGTCATACCCCCAATTGTTCACGATGTGGTCGGCGCCCAGTTCGAGGGCGGAAGCGTCCTTGAGGGCCGCGGCCACGGACATCGTGGTGTTGCCGTG
>CAZRDA010000255.1:0-3146 GCA_964598715.1 uncultured bacterium
TCATCGCCGCGGAGCCGCACCCCGGGGACACGGTCCAGGGGCTGCGGAGCCTGGAGGAGGGGTTCATCCCCCCGATCCTCGACCAGAGCCTGCTCGATGGGAAGATCATGGTGGACTCCCGGACGGCCTTTGCCATGACCAAGGCATTAACTCAGCAAGAGGCGATCTTTGCCGGTGTCTCCTCGGGGGCCGTGCTCTACTGCGCGATCCGCACTGCCATGAAGATGGATCGGGGGACCATGGTGTGCGTGTTCTGCGATGGGGGCTGGAAGTACCTGAGCCTCGGCATCTGGCAGAAGGAGGTCCAGGAGTACGAGGAGGGGATCCAGGCCCATGTGTGGTGGTAGGCGACCGAGTCCTACGGGCGCAGGGACGGGGTGTCCGCCGGCTTGTCCTGGGCGGGGTGGGCGCTCTGCGAGGCAAGTTTTTTTTGGCTGCTAATGTCGAGTATTTCGATTGACATTCTCGGGAGGAGGTCCGTCGTGAGGCGCTACCGGAGAACGTTTGCCCTTCTGGTGACTTGCCTTTTTGTCTTGGGCGTGCCGGGCCTGTTACCCCCTGCGGAGGCCGCGGAGAAGGAGAAGGTCTCCGTGGGCGTCGCCCTTCCCCCCCACTCCGCGGGGCATCACGGCACCCAGAAGCTGGACCTGGCCTTCTGCAGCCAATTGCTCTGCGTGATCCCCTTTGAAGTCGCCCGGGCAAAGGGCTTCTTCGCGGAGGAGGGGCTGGACGTCCAGCTGGTCTACATGAAGGGGGGCCCGCCGGCGGTGGGGGCCCTCCAGGCCAAGAGCGTGGACTTTATCGGGACAACGATGGACCTGGCCGTCAAGAGCACCGCGGGGGGGAAGCGGATCGTGATGGTGGTCTCGACCGCCCGCCTGCCCTTCTTCGCCCTGGTGGTCGCGCCAGGGGAGGCTGGCCGGATCACCAGCCCGGAGCACCTGGTCGGAAAGAAGGTCGGCGTGGGAAACCTGGGGGCGACGGACCACCTGCTGGTCCAGCTCCTTCTTCGGAAAAGCGGGATCGATCCCGAGAAGGTCTCCTTTGTGTCGCTGGGCCCCAACATCCTCCAGACCCTCCTGAGTGGCCAGGTGGAGGCCGCCATGGTTCAGGAGCCGGCCCTCACCCTGGCGTCCCGGAAGGGCGCACGCGTCCTGGTGAACTTCATGGACCGCCACCAGGCCCAGACCGTCCTCGGGGGCCAGTACCAGTTCATGGGACTCATCACCCGCCCGGACGTCATTGCGCAAAATCCATCCCTGGTCCAGCGGATGAGCAACGCGATCGTGAAGGCCAACCGCTTTATCAGTAAGGAGTCGGGTTCCACCATCGCGGCGTTGATCCCCGAGTCCCTGCTGGTGGGGGGCGACCCGGCCCTGCTGGGCGAGATCCTGGACCAGTTCAAGGGGCACCTGTACCCCGCGGACGGGAGGATCCAGTCGGAGGATGTGGCCCGGGTCATCGAGGCCCAGCGGGCGTCCGGGCTGTTGCCCGCGGCGGGCGTGCCCGAGCTCTCCCTCCTCTTCACCAACGAGTTCGTCGAACGAAGCCGATGACCACGGTCTCCCTCAAGCAGGTCTCCAAGGTCTTCCCCGGGACGGACGGCTCCCCCTTCCCGGTGCTGGAGGAGACCAGCCTGGAAGTCCCCTCCGGGAGCTTCACGGCCATCGTGGGCCCGAGCGGCTGCGGGAAGTCCACACTGCTGCGGCTGGTGGCGGGCCTGGCCGCACCCTCGGGCGGGACGGTCTCCATCAACGGGGCGCCAGTCTGCGGGGTCCAGAACACCATCGGGTTCCTCTTTCAACACGATGCCCTGTTGCCCTGGAAGACAGCCTTCGACAACGTGGCCTTGGGGCTGCGGTTCCGTGGGGTCCGGGAGGAGGAGGTGCGGGACCGCTGCCAGGACTGGATTGCCCGGGTCGGGCTGAAGGGATTCGAGCGCCACTACCCCGCGCAGCTCTCCGGCGGCATGCGCAAGCGGGCCGCCCTGGCCCAGATGCTGATCTGCGACCCGGACCTCCTGCTCATGGATGAGCCCTTTGCCTCCGTGGATGCCCAGGCGCGGGTCCTCCTCCAGCAGGATCTCCTCCTCCTCTGCGGCGGCGGAGGGAAGACCATCCTCTTCGTCACTCATGACCTGGAGGAGGCGGTGGCCCTTGCAGATACCATCGTGGTGATGCGGGCGGGTCCCCGGAGCGGGGTCAAGGCGACGTACCCCACGGGCCTGCCGCGGCCCCGGGACGTGCTGCAGGTCAAGAGCCACCCCCGCTTCGCCGCGCTTTACCGGATAGTGTGGCGCGACCTGGCTGAGGAGGTCACGAAGATCTATGGGGACCGAGACGCCGTCTCATCCTGGAGCATCTAGGGCCCCCTCGGCCCGGCTCCTGGGCGCGCTGCGCCTCCTCCTGGGCGTGGCTGCCCTGGGCCTGTGGGAGGTGAGCGCCCGGCAGGGGTGGGTGGATCGCTTCTTCTTCAGCGCGCCCTCCGACGTGGGCCGGACCCTGTGGACCCTGGTGGCCTCCGCGGCCCTGTACCCGCACATCCTGACCACGATCCAGGAGGCCCTCGGTGGGCTCGTCCTGGGCTTCGTCGCGGGAGCCGCCCTGGGGTGGGGGCTCGCCCAGCACCGGCTCCTGGGAGAGCTCATCGAGCCGGTCATGGTCCTCCTCAATGCCATTCCCCGGATCATCCTGGCCCCCCTCTTTATCATGTGGTTCGGCATCGGGATGGGCTCCAAGGTGGCCCTGAGCTTCATCCTGGTCTTCGTCGTGGTCTTCTTCGCGGTGTACACCGGCATCCGGGAGGTGGATAGCCGGCTCGTGGATGGGGTGCTGATCCTCGGCGCGACCCGTCGGGACCTCCTTGTCCATGTCCACATCCCGGCCATCGCTGCCTGGGTCTTCGGCAGCCTGCGGGTGACGGTCGGCTTCGCCTTCACGGGGGCGGTGGTCGGGGAGTTCATCGCCGCGAGCCGGGGGTTGGGCTACCTCCTGAACTTCGCGCAGAACACCTTCAACGCCAGCCTGATGATGGCGAGCCTGGTCATCATCGTGGGATTCATCCTGCTGATTTTCAGCGGCCTCAAGGTGGTGGAGGAGAAGCTCACGCCCTGGAGAGTGCCGGCGACGTAGGCGCTGCCATGCCCC
>CAZRDA010000256.1:0-3119 GCA_964598715.1 uncultured bacterium
GACGGATACCCTGAGCACCCTCATTGACCAGAGGTACCAGCAGCACTACCGGGCCAAGCGGGGGGGGCACGGGGAGGGGAGCAACCGCGAAGGGAAGCGGGGGGCCGACTGCGTCATCCGCGTCCCCGTGGGGACGGTGGTGACTGACGCCGGGAGCGGCGGGCTCCTGGCGGACATGACGGCACCCGGGGAGCGCGTGACCGTGGCCCGGGGGGGCCGCGGCGGGCGGGGCAACGGGCGGATGGCGACGCCCACGCGGCGCGCGCCCCGGATCGCCGAGCCGGGCGGGACGGCCGAGGCCCGGACGCTTCTCCTGGAGCTAAAGCTTCTGGCCGACGTCGGGTTCGTGGGGCTTCCCAACGGCGGGAAGTCCACCCTGCTCGCGGCCTGCACCGCCGCCCGCCCGAAGATCGCTGCCTACCCCTTCACGACCCTCACCCCCAACCTGGGGGTTGCCGTCCTCGGGCCGGGGGCCTCCTACGTCATCGCCGACATCCCCGGGCTCATCGAGGGCGCCTCCCGCGGCGCGGGACTCGGGCACCAGTTCCTCCGGCACATCGAGCGGGTGCGGGTCCTGGTCCACGTCATTGACGCGGCCGACGGGGCCGCGGCAGACCCGGTGGCCGCCTACCGGATCGTGGAGGAGGAACTGGCGCAGTCCGGCCGGGTCCTGCCGGAGCGGCCCCGGGTCGTGGCCGCCAACAAGATTGACCTGCCGCACGAAAAGCCCCTCGGGCGCCTGATCGCCCACTGCGCCGCGGTCGCCGTCCCCTGCTTTCCCCTTTCGGCGGCCACGGGGGCGGGCGTGGAGGGGCTGCGGCGAGCCCTGTACGGTCTGCTTCAGGAGGTCCGGGAGGTAGGTCATGCCCGTCCCGTCCCCCGCGCTGCTGCCCGATAGGCCCGCCCTCCTCCGGACCGTCCGCCGGCTCGTGGTGAAGGTGGGCTCGGGGGTCCTCTCCCAGGGCTCCTTCGCCCTGGAGACCCGGACCATCCGGTCGCTCGCGGCCCAGATCCACGCCTGCCGGCAGGCGGGGCGGCAGGTGGCGCTGGTCAGTTCGGGAGCCATCGTGGCCGGCGTGGGGAGGCTCGGCCTCACGGGGCGGCCTCGAAGCATCCCGCTGAAGCAGGCCGCCGCCGCCATCGGGCAGGGGGCCCTCATCCGGACCTACGAGGAGGCTTTTGCCCCTCACGGGGTGAAGGTGGCCCAGGTCCTCCTCACCGGGGACGACCTCAGGGATCGTGCCCGCTACCTCAACGCGCGCAATACTCTCTTCACGCTGCTGGATCTGGGCGTCCTGCCCATTATCAATGAGAACGACACCGTGGCGGTGGAAGAGATCAAGTTCGGCGACAACGACCGCCTCTCGGCCCTCGTGGCCGCGCTGATGGATGCCGACCTGCTGGTCATCCTGACCGACACCGACGGTCTCTTCACCGCCGACCCCCGGCGCAGCCCGAAGGCCCGCCTGATCCCGGTGGTGACCGGAGACGAGGCGAAGGGGGCCTACTGGGCGGGGGCGCCGGCCTCGGCCACGGGCGTGGGCGGAATGGCTTCCAAGGTGGAGGCGGCGCGCCTGGCGGCCGCCTCCGGCATCCCGACGCTCGTCGCCAACGGGATGCTCCCCGACACCCTCACCCGCCTTCTCGCCGGAGAGCCCCTGGGAACCCTCTTCCTCCCCGATGCCGAGCGGCTCCAGGGGCGCAAGCGCTGGCTGGCCCTCGCCAGCCGGCCGAAGGGGGCCATCCTGGTGGACGAGGGAGCCAAGCGGGCCCTGGTCGAGCGCGGGAAGAGCCTGCTCCCGTCCGGCGTGAAGGGGACCCTGAAGCCCTTCGGGGTGGGGGACGTGGTCTCGCTGGTGGGCCCGGATAAGGCCGAGTTCGCCCGGGGGCTCACCAACTACACCGCCGAGGAGGTGGAGCGGATCAAGGGAATCAAGACCGGCGAGATCGAGCGGGCGCTTGGGTACCGGCACTCGGACGAGGTGATCCACCGGGACAACCTGGTGGTTTTGAACGGGGGGAGGGAATGAGCCTGGTCCTCGAGGTCGCGCGGGCGGCCAAGGAGGCGGCAGCGGCCCTGGCCACCCTCCCGAGCGGCGTGAAGAATGCGGCCCTCTTCGGGATGGCGGGGGCGCTCCGCCGCGCGGAGGCGACGCTCCTCGAGGTGAACGCTGCCGAGGTGGCGAAGGCGAGAGCCGCCGGCCGCGCTGCGGCCTTCCTGGACCGGCTGACCCTCACGCCGGGTCGCGTCAGGGGAACGGCGGAGGGCTTGGAGGTGGTGGCGGCCCTCCCGGACCCGGTCGGGGAGATCACCGGCATGTGGCGGCGGCCCAACGGGCTGCTGGTCGGGAGGATGCGGGTCCCCCTGGGGGTCATCGGCGTCATCTACGAGGCGCGCCCGAACGTCACGGCCGACGTGGCGGGCCTCTGTCTCAAGGCCGGCAATGCTGTCGTCCTCCGGGGCGGGTCGGACGCCCTTGAGACGAACGGGGTGCTGGCTGCTCTCCTCGGGGAGGCGACGGCGGCGGCGGGAATCCCCAAGGGGTGGCTCGGGTTCATCGCCAGCCCGGACCGGGCCGCCGTCTCCGAGATGGCTCGCCTGGACCGCTACATTGACTGCATCATCCCCAGGGGCGGGGAGGACCTGATCCGGGCGGTCAAGGCGGCAGCGACGGTTCCGGTGCTCGCCCACGAGAAGGGGCTCTGCCACACCTACGTGGACGCCGCGGCCGACCTGGCGATGGCGGCGGAGGTGGCCTTCAACGCCAAGGTGGAGCGCCCGGGGGTCTGCAATGCCATGGAGACCCTCCTGGTCCACGAGGCGGTCGCGCCGGCCTTCCTTCCCTCCTTCGTCGCCCGGCTCAAGGCGGCGGGGGTCGAGCTCCGCGGCTGCCCGCGGACGGCGGCCCTGGTCCCGGGGATCCTCCCGGCCACCGACGCCGACTGGGACACCGAGTACCTGGACCTGATCCTGGCGGTGCGCGTGGTCGCCTCGTACGAAGAGGCGGTCGCACACATCCGGCGGCACGGCTCGGGGCTGGCGGAGGCCATCGTGACCGCTGACCATGCCACGGCCATGCGCTTCCTCCGGGAGGTGGACGCCGGGGCGGTCTTCGTCA
>CAZRDA010000257.1:0-3115 GCA_964598715.1 uncultured bacterium
TGACCTTTGACGTCACCGTCCACCTCGGGACGCTCCTGTCGCTGCTGCTCTACTTTGGGAGGGACCTGGCGCACCTGGCGCGGCGGCTTCTCGTGGGCGCGCCGGACGGCAGGCGCCTCCTGAGCGCTCTCATCGTGGGGACGCTCCCGGGGGCGGCAGCCGGCTACTTCGCCAAGGGGTACTTCGAGGCGCTCTTCGCCCGTCCGGACTGGGTCGGGGTTTTCCTCCTGGGGACGGCGACCCTCCTCGCGGTGGCTGAGCGGGCCGGCCGGCGCTCCAGGTCCCTGGCGACCCTGGGTGCTCCCGAGGCCCTCTGCATCGGGGTGGCACAGGCGGTGGCCATCGCGCCGGGGATCTCCCGATCGGGGGCCACGATCGCGGTCGGCCTCCTCCTCGGGTTCAACCGGGAGGCGGCGGCCAGGTTCTCGTTCCTCCTGGCCATCCCCATCATCCTGGGGGCGGGCGCGTACCAGCTCCTCCGGCACACGGGTCCGGCATCCGTCGCTTGGGGCCCCCTCCTCGTCGGATTTTTCGCGGCCTTCGCGGTGGGTTACGCCGCGATCGGCGGGCTCCTCCGCTACCTCAGGACCCGCTCGCTCTATCCCTTCGCCCTCTACTGCCTGCTTGTCGGCGCGCTCGTCGTGGCCGCGACCTGGCTTTCCTGACGCGACGGGCGACTCAGGCCTCGCCGGCGGCCTCGGTCATCGCCGCCTTCCGCCGGGCCTTCTCGATGAGTCGAGCGGCCAGGATCCCGACCTCGTAGAGGAGGGTGAGGGGGACCGCCATCAGGGTCTGGTTGAAGACGTCGGGGGTGGGGGTGAGGATGGCAGCGAGGGTGAAGTTGACCAGGACGGCGTACTTCCGGTTGCGGGCGAGAAACTTTGCAGAGATGAGATTCGCCGCCGCCGCGACGGCGATGGCGAGCGGCAACTGGAAGACCACCCCGAAGGCGAGGAGGAACTTGACGGAGAAATCAACGAAATGTCCCACCGAAAGCATGGGCTTGAGCCCCTCGGTCTTGTAGCTCAGGAGAAAGTTCATGGAGAAGGGGAGGACCAGGAAGTAGCAGAAGGCGATTCCTGCCAGGAAGAAGAAGACGGAGAGGAAGAGGAACGGGAGGGCAAACCGCTTCTCTCGCCGGAGGAGCCCGGGGGCCACGAACTTCCAGACCTCGTAGAGGACGACGGGCAGGGCGATCAGGAGGCCCGTGAGGAACCCCAGTTTCAGGTGCGCCCAGAAGGCCTCCGCGGGGGCCAGGAAGACGAGGTCCGGGGGGACCCGGGGGAGCGCGACCAGATAGGGGTACGTCCACTGAATGGCAAAACTCATCGCGAGGGTCCGTTTCAGGAGGGCGAGGACGTTCTCGGAGTAACTGAAGGAGAGGGCGAAGCCGATCCCGATCGCGATCAGGCAGACGACGAGCCGGCGCCTGAGTTCCTCCAGGTGGGCGAGGAAGGGCATCTTGGCGTCGGCCATCCACGCGCTCCTTCCGTTACGCCTCGCCCGAGGCAGGCGCCCCCCCGGCCGGAGGCCCCGGGGCCGGCGGAGGGCTCTCCGGGGCGGCGGGGCTGGTCGCGGGAGGGGGCTCGCCCGGCGGGGCGGCGCTGGCCGCCGGCGGAGGAGCGGGCTCTTCCGCCGCCGCGACCTCGGCCGCCCAGCCTTGCTTCAGATCCTCGGACGCCCGGCGCAGCTCCCCCAGAGCGCGCCCCAACTGCTTCCCGATCTCCGGCAACTGCTTCGGCCCGAAGATCAGCAGCGCCAGGACGAACAGCAGGATCAGTTCGGGCATCCCGATACCGAACATCGGAGTCTCCTCCGCCGCCTTCGACGCCTTCCCGGCCAGGCTAGTTGCCGCTTTCCCGGAGTGTCAAGCCAAAACTCCCTCCGGACCGACTCCCGGCCGGGGCGGTCCCGGTCGTCGAGCGGGATCGCGCCGGGCACCGGGGATGGGAGAGACGGTGCTGTCGGCGGGTGCGATGGAGGCCCGGGAAGGGGGCCGGCGATCCCCCTACTGGAGAGCCAGGAGGGCCTTCGTCATCAGCCACGCGATCAGACCGCAGATGGGGAAGGTCAGGATCCATGCGGCGACGATCTCGACGGTCACCCCCCACCGGACCGCCGAGAAGCGCCGGGTGGCCCCCACGCCCACGATCGCCGTGCTGATGGTGTGGGTCGTGCTCAGGGGGATCCCGAGCCGGGAGGCTAGCTCGATCGTCAGGGCCGCCCCGGTCTCGGCGGCAAAGCCCTGCACCGGCTCGAGTTTCGTGATGCGCAGCCCCATGGTCCGGACGATCCGCCAGCCGCCGACGGCGGTCCCCACCCCCATGGTCAGGGCACAAAGGAGGATGACCCAGAGCGGGATTCGGAATTCGGGCAGGAGGCCGCCCAGGAGCAGGGCGAGCGTGAAGGTGCCGATGAACTTCTGCCCATCGTTTGACCCGTGACTGAAGGCCATGAAGGCGGCCGAGAGGATCTGGAGCCGTCCGAACCGTCGCCGGACCGTCCCCGGGAGCGTGCGCGCCAGAAGGCGGTACAGCGTGCCCATGAGGACCAGGCCTCCGACGAACCCGAGGAACGTCGAGAAGAGGATCCCCAGGAGGACCTTGCTCCAGCCCTCCCAGAGGAGTGCGGAGGGGCCGGCGGCGGCCAGCCCGGCGCCGCTGAGCCCGGCGACGAGGGCATGACTCTCACTGGTGGGCAGGCCGTAGTACCAGGCGAGGGTGCTCCAGAAGATGATCGCCACCATCGCCGCCGCCACCGTGGGAAGGTTGATCGCCTCGGTCTTGACGATGCCCTTCCCGATGGTGGCTGCGACGGCGGTCCCCGACATGCTGCCGACGACGTTCAGGGCCGTGGCCATGATCAGGGCCTGGGCGGGGGAGAGGACCCGGGTCGAGACCACGGTCGCGATAGCGTTCGGGGCATCGGTCCAGCCGTTGACGAACTCCGCAGCCAGGACCAGGAGAAGAACCGGGAGGATGGGAAGCAGGCCATCAGGCACGGGAAGACTCCGGCGGACTAGTGTAACTCCAACGAATTGGAGATCGTGCTCGGACGGCGGCTGGAGTGCCGGGCCAAATGACGAGCATCACGAGGCCCGAGGGAGGAGGCGGCC
>CAZRDA010000258.1:0-3106 GCA_964598715.1 uncultured bacterium
TCATCCCGCAGATGTGGACCGTCAGGTTCACCTTCTTCTGCTTGTAGTACTCGATGAGCTCCTTGTGGTACGGCTTGATGAAGGTCCGGTAATCGTCCGGGGAGATGAGGCTGCAGGAAGCGGTCGGCTCCGAGAGGGAGAGGCCGATCTTCGTCGCCACCACCAGGTCCCCGAACTGCTTGGTGAACTCGGTCGTGAACCGCATCAGGTCGTGGACAAACTGGGGGTCGTCCACCGTGTCCAGGAGGAAGTGCTCCGGGCCCCGCATCAGCATCGCCACCGTCCACGGCCCCGTGACCACGGCCCCGACGGCAGTGGGGGGCTTGGCCGCCATGAGCCCCTCGCAGATCTCCAGGAAGCCCGGCAGCCTTCCCGCCTTCTTCGGGTCCGGCAGTTCCATCCGGGCCAGCCGCCCTTTGTCCTCGCCCAGGACGTGGGTCCCGATGGAGGGAACGATGGTGTCCGAGTACTTCACCTCGCACCCCATCGCCTCCGCCTCCTTGGCCAGGTCGGTGTAGGCCAGGAGCACGTCGTGCTGGAGTTTCTCGTAGGTGTTCAGTTGGGCCTTGATCGCCTTCTGGGGGTTGGTGCAATACTCCCGAATGGTGAGGCCGTCCTGAACCCCGGCGTAGGCGGCGATAATGGGATAGACGGGGATGCGGTCAGTGAAGGTTCGCTTGTAGGCGGCCACCACGTGCTCCCTCCCCGTGAACTTATCTTTCCCAGCCTGCACGTCCCAGAGCTTGTTGACGGCCAGGTACTGCGGGGGGAACTTCCCCTCGTACTGCATGAACTGGGTGACCGGGTAGCGGATCCCCCCCTTGTGAGTCCCCCGCAGCCCGTCGAGCACCCCCTCGATCTTGGCCCACGGGATGCTGAAGGCCATCTCGTGGTCCTGGGTCTGGCCGAAGATCCGGTCCCCGGAACAGGGGAGGATGACCTGGCACTCCTGGGTCTTCATGGTGGTGACGATGATCTCGGAGCAGTCAATCCGTCCCCCGAATGACGACGTGAGCTTCCCCCCCCGCTTCCAGAGCGCCCCCTGGACCAGGCGCATCACCTGGGCGGGGTTCGCGTAGATCACCACCAGGTCCGGCTCGAAGGTGGCCCGGTCCAGCGGGGCCGCTACGAAGCCGTCATACTGTTTGTGGGTGAACTTGTCCACGGCCCCCTCGGAGCGGGCGCCCGCCTCGGGGCTCTCGGTGTACATCCCGGCGCAGAGGTTCCCGTCGCTGTAGAACTTGAGTTCCTTGTCCAGTCCGAGGGCCACGATCCCGAGGGAGCAGATGGAGTCCTCCCGGGTCAGGGCGATCGTCCAGCCGTAGCGGCGGACCATGTCAATGGTCTGGCAGTTGGCGAAGTGGGCCTTGAAGTCGCGGGCCGGCCGGCGCGCCTTCTCGGGGATCGGCTCGCCGGGACGGAGCATCCGGACGGCGACCGGGAAGGTCTGGGGGCGGATGTACTCGGTCAGGTCCTCGTTCACCTTCTTGAGATCCACCACGGGCAGGCCCTCCCTGGGAATCGCCGGCTCGACAGCGGGGGCGGGAAGATTATCGGGACCCGTAACGCGCTACCACTAGCAGGGGACCGGGAGAATGTCAAGGCGCGGTCCCGCCTCGGGCCCGGCATGCCGCGACCCCGATGCTTCGCCCCGTGGTCGTTGGCGCCCGGCTCGGGAGCGGCGCGCCGTCCCGGTTCAGACGCGACTTGAAGGAGAGCGCCAGCCTGCGCACCCGTGAAGTGGCAAGGGATTGCAGGCCGTTCCGGGAATTCATTTGACGCCTCATCCGCCCCTCCAGTATGGTTTGGCGAGCCTTCTTGAAGTCTGGGCAGATTCTCCAACCTGTTTCGAGACCCCGCATCGGAATCACTCAAGATCATGGCCCTTCGTCCTCTTGAATCTTCCCTGGTCCCACCAGCGGAGATCGCCAGCCGGCTCAGCCTGCTCCAGAAGCGCCTCCAGGCGTTGGACCTCGACGCTGCGCTAATCCTCCAGAACGCGGACCTCTTCTATTTCACCGGCACCGTCCAGGACGGCGTCCTGCTGGTCCCCGTGGAGGCCCCCCCGCTCTTCTTCGTCCGCCGGAGCGTGAGCCGGGCGCGCGAGGAGGGTCGCGTCGCAGAGATCATCCCGTACCGGGCCTATAGCGAGATCCCCCGGCTGGCCGGCGAGCGGGGCTGGCGGCGCCTGAGCCGTCTCGGGCTGGAGATGGACGTCTTGCCGGTAAGCCTCTACCAACGCCTCCAGAAAGCCCTTCCCGGGGCGGAGATGGTGGATGTCTCCATGGAGGTGCGCCTCATCCGCGCCCGCAAGAGCGCCTGGGAGGTGGAGGCGATCCGGGCCGCCGCGGCCATCTCGGCTCGGATGGCGGAGCGCCTGGCCGCCGTCGCGCGAGAGGGGATGACCGAGGTCGCGCTGGCAGCCGAGGTGGAGGCGGAAGCCCGCCGCGCCGGGCACCAGGGCCAGGTCCGGTTCCGGCGGTTCAACCAGGAGTCCTTCTACGGCCACCTGCTCGCGGGCCCGCACAGCGCGGTGCCAGCCTTCCTCGACTCGGCGACGGGAGGCCGCGGGCCCTACCCGGCCGTGGGCCACGGGGCCTCGTTCCGTCCCATCCGCCGCGGCGAGCCGATCATCCTGGATCTGGTGGGGGCCTGCCATGGCTACTACGCCGACATGACCCGAACCTTTGTCCTGGGGGAAGCGTCAGGGGAAGTCCTGCGAGCCTACGGCGCCGTCCGCGGCATCTGGGAGGTGGCGCGGGAGGCGCTGCGGCCGGGCACCCCCGCAGGGGCCGTCTTCGCCGCGGCGGCTGCGGCGGCAGCGGACCTCGGGTACGGGGAGGCCTTCATGCGCTCCGGCGAGGGGCAACTCACCTACGTCGGCCACGGGGTCGGGTTGGAGATTGACGAGATCCCGTTCCTCGCCCGAGCCTTCGAGATGCCCCTCGAGGAAGGGATGGTCCTGGCCGTCGAGCCGAAGGTGAGCCTCCCCGGGATCGGGGTCATCGGCCTGGAGGACACCTTCCTGGTGACGGCGAGAGGGGCTGAGGCGTTGACCGAGGTCCCGCGGGATCTCAGGGTACTTCAGCCATGATCCTGGCCGTGG
>CAZRDA010000259.1:0-3073 GCA_964598715.1 uncultured bacterium
GCCCCGCTACAAGCAGGGGTACTTCCCGGTGCCCCCCATGGACAAGCAGCAGGACCTCCGCAGCGAGATAATGCTGACCCTGGAGAGCGTGGGGGTGAAGTGCGAGGTCCACCACCACGAGGTGGGGACCGCGGGGCAGGCAGAGATCGACATGCGCTTCACCACCATGACCAAGATGGCGGATAGTGTCATGTGGTACAAGTACTGTGTCAAGAACGTGGCGAAGAAGTGGGGCAAAACGGCGACCTTCATGCCCAAGCCGCTCTTCATGGACAACGGCTCGGGCATGCACGTCCACCAGAGCCTCTGGTTGGGCGGGAGGAACCTCTTCTTCGAGCACGGCGGCTACGCCGATATCTCCAAGACCGCCCTCTATTACATCGGCGGGCTCCTCAAGCACGCCGAGTCGCTGTGCGCCCTGGTCGCCCCGACGACCAACAGCTACCGCCGGCTGGTGCCGGGCTATGAGGCGCCGATCAACCTCGTGTACAGCCAGCGGAACCGGAGCGCCTGCGCCCGGATCCCCGTCTACAGCCGAAGCGAGAAGGCCAAGCGGGTCGAGTTCCGGACGCCGGATCCCTCTTGCAACCCGTACCTCTGCTTCGCCGCGATGTTGATGGCGGGCCTGGACGGGATCCAGAACAAGATTGATCCGGGCAACCCGATTGACAAGGACCTGTACGAGCTGGAGCCAGCCGAGGCGGCCAAGGTAAAGCAACTCCCGGGGAGCCTGGACCGGGTCCTGGACGCCCTGGAGGAGAACCACAAGTTCCTCCTGAAGGGGGACGTGTTCACCCCGGACCTGATCGAGACCTGGATCGAGTACAAGCGGAAGAATGAGGTTGACCCCGTCCGGCTGCGGCCCCATCCCTGGGAATTCGCTCTGTACTTCGACATCTAGAAGTGTCTCAAAAGGAGGGCTGCCTGATTCGGAAGGCAAGGGATGAAACAGAAAATCCTGGTCATTGATGACAGCCTCCGGTCGAGGGCGGCTATCAAGAAAGCCCTCGCGGGGCTCGAATTCGAGATCGTTGAGGGAACGAGTGGCCTCGAGGCGGTCAGGCTTGTCAAGGAGATGAGCCCGGATCTCCTCTTCATCGCTGTCGGACTCCCCGATCTGGACGGAATCGAGGCCTCGGCACGGATCATGGAGAGCCACCCCCTTCCCATCATCATCTTGACGAGCCATCAGGATCCGGAGACGGTGGAGAGGGCGAAGGAGGCGGGCGTGATGGCGTACCTCCTGAAACCGGTCCGCGAGGACCAGCTCCGACCGGCTCTCGAGGTTGCCTCTGCCCGCTTCCGGGAGTTCATGGCGGTTCGGGTGCAAAATCAGGATTTGCAGCGGACCTTGGAGGTCAGGAAGGTCACCGAACGAGCGAAGGGGATCCTCATGGAGCGGGAAGGCCTCTCGGAGGGGGAAGCCTTCCGCAGGATCCAGAAGTTCAGCATGGAGAAACGCAGGCCCGTGGTGGAGATCGCCGAGGCCATCCTCCTGTCGGAAGAGGTGGCCGGCAGGAAAAAGCTGTAAGGAGGGGATGTCGCGCGGGCGTTCGGCCCGGCGGAAGGCGGTCCGGCAGGTGGCGTAGCGGAGCTTCCTGAACGCTAGGACAGCGTTCGGGAGGGAGGCAAAGGCGCCTCTCCCAACTTTGGGAGCGGCGCCTTTCTCTTTTTCAAGGGGGAGTCACATGAAACGGCAATGGGTGGGAATCGGGGGAATCCTGGGGTTGGTGGTGCTCGTTCAGGGACTGGCGTGGGGGCAACAGCCGGCTCCGCCGGCGGGCCGCGTGGAGGACCGGCTGAAGGCTGTCGAAGAGGCGGTGAAGTCGCCCGCCCTCGCCTTCCTCACGGAGGTCACCCTCAGCGGGTACGTGGAGACCGTCTACATCTTCAACTTCGAAGATCCACCAAGCCGGACCAATAAGCTCCGCATCTTCGACGAGGACGGCAACCAGTTCACCCTCCACAACATCGAGCTGGCGATCTCCCGGCAGCCGACCGAGAAGGTTCCCGTCGGCTTCGGCCTGGTCATGAACGCGGGGCGGGACACGCGGAAGACCAAGGCGGCCGGGCTGGGAGCCGGGGACGACAACCCCTTTGACCTCCAACAGGCCTATCTCACCTACGTGGCCCCGGTTGGAAAGGGACTCACGCTCAAGGCCGGGAAGTTTGCCACCCTGCTTGGCGCGGAGGTCATCGAGGCCCCGGCCAACTTCAACGTTTCCCGCTCCTTCCTCTTCGGCTTCGCGATCCCCTTCACCCACGTGGGCGTCCTGGCGACCTATCCGTTCACCGACCAGGTGAGCGCGACCCTGGGGGTCGTCAACGGCTGGGACAACGTGAAGGATAACAACCGGGCGAAGTCAGCCATTGGCCAGCTCTCCCTCGCGCCGGTCGAGGGCTTCACCTTCCTGGTAAACGGGATCTGGGGAGCCGAGCAGGCGAGCCTCGAAAGCCCGACACGGTGGGTGGTGGATGTTGTGGCGACGTACACGCCTCCGTCCCTCAAGGCCTTGACCCTCCAGGCCAACTACGACTACGGCGAAGAGGACCGGGCCGTAGATCCCGGGACCGGCGTCCGGCGGGACGCCGTCTGGCAGGGGATCTCGCTGATCGGCAACTATGACCTCACGGAGAAGCTCTCCTTTGCCCTGCGGGGCGAGTACTTCATTGACCAGGATGGGGCCAGGACGGCCTTCGCAGGAACCGCCACACCCTCCGGCCTTCCCCTCCAGAGCCGCCTGAACGTCTACGAAGTCACCGCCACCGCGAAGTACAAACTCGCGCAAGGGCTCTTCACGCGCCTGGAGTACCGGCATGACCAATCCGTGACCGCGGGAGGCGGCAAACTCGTCTTTGATGGAGATGCGGGAGCCAGCACCAGGAAGAGACAGGATACCATCGCCATAGAGCTGGTTTACATGTTCTGATCGCGGCCGTGCCTCGCGCAACGCAGAACGCCGCGCGGGTCCTACCCCCGCGGGGCGTTCTCCTCGTTGGCCTAATACAAACGACAGAATCACAGTGACAAAGTCCGGGTCCTGTCGCCGGCGCCGCCCCGGCCCCCGGCCCC
>CAZRDA010000260.1:0-3073 GCA_964598715.1 uncultured bacterium
ACCTGGACCGCCGCCCCCTCGGCAAGGAAAGCCCCGGCCATCTCGGCGAAGTTGGCCATGTCGGGGCCGAAAAGGATGGGGCAGCCGTGCTGGGCGGGCTCCAGGATATTGTGCCCCCCCGAGGCCGCGAGGCTCCCCCCGACAAAGACCACCGTCCCCAGGGCGTAGAGGCGGGCCAGGTCGCCCACCGTGTCCACGAGGATGACGGGCGGCTGGAAGCGAGATGGGAACGGGCGGGCGCTCCAGCGCCCGCATGCGAGATGCGCGGCCGTGGCGGCGGCCTCGGCCTCGGCCAGGCGCTCTGGGTGGCGAGGGACGAGGATCAGGCGGGCCTCCTGGTCTTTTTGCCGCAGTGCAAGGAGAGCCGCCACGGCCGCCTCCTCCTCGCCCCGGTGGGTGCTGCCGGCCACGAGGACCGGTGCCCCCTCGGGGACCCCCAGGCTGACCCGCCACGCCCGCCGCTCGTCCGCCGGGACCGGTGTCACCCGGAGGTCGTACTTCAGGTTGCCCGCCACCCGGACCCGCTCCGCCGCCGCCCCTAACGTCCGCAGCCGCTCGGCATCTGCCTCACTCTGCATGAGACAGAGGGCGAGGTCCCGGAGGACCCGGCGCATGAAGGGCCGGACCAGCCGGTAGCGGGGAAAAGAGCGCGGGGAGATGCGGCCGTTCACCAGGACGACGGGGACGGCGCACTCCCCGCAGGCTTTCAGGAAGTTGGGCCAGATCTCAGTCTCCGCCAGCAGGACCAGCCGGGGGCGGACGGTCGCAAGGGCCCGCCCCGCGCACCCCGGCAAATCGAAGGGAAAGTAGATCCGGGCCTGAGCCTCCGGGAGGCGCTGCACCGCCATGGCCTGGCCCGTCTCGGTGACCGTCGAGACCAGGACCGGAAGATCCGGCCGTCTCTCCCTGAGGGCCCTGAGGAGGCCACCGACGGCCAGGACCTCGCCGACCGAGACCGCGTGGAGCCAGACCGGCCGCGTCCCGCTCAGGCCCGCGAGATCCTCGGGGGCGTAGCGCCCGCGGCGCTGCCCGATCCCGGCCCGAAACGCCCCCCCCCGTCTGTAGCGGAACAGGAGGCGCGGCGTCATCGCGAGGAATGCGAGCAGCAGGCCCACGGTGTAGAGGCCGTACACTCAGCCCCTCCCGGCCGCATCCGCCGCGGCGGTCACCGCAATCAGCCGCCGCTCCAGGTCAGCGCGGGCCGCCTCCAGAGCCGGCCGGTCCGCCCCTGGCGGGACGAAAAGACCATCCCCGAAAACAAAGACCCCACGGGCGAACGGGCGGGGGAGGAAGAAGCGGTCCCAGGTGGGGAGGAACCAGCCGCCGCTCGCCCCGAAGCTGATGGGGACGACGGGGGCCCCCGTCCGCCGGGCCAACTCGATGATCCCGATCTGGACCCGCTCCCGCGGCCCCCGGGGGCCGTCCGGGGCGAAGGTCAGGTGGGACCCTCCCTGGTAGGCCCGCAGCATCGCCCGGAGGCCCCCGTGCGCCCCCCGGGAGGTGGAGCCCCGAACGCTCCGGATGCCGAAGCACCGGAGAATTCGACTGAGAACCTCCCCGTCAGCGTGGTGGCTCACCATGGATGTGGCCGGGCGTCCCGACCAGGCGAACGGCATCATCAAGAGCCGCCCATGCCAGAACGTAAAAATGAGGGGCCGCCCCTTCTGGGCTTGGAAGGTCTCAGCCCACTCCCGTCCCACCACCCGGAGCCGGAGACTCTGCCGGAGCAGCCAGAGCGCGGTGGCGGCGACCCAGGCTCCGGCAACCAGGAGGGCGCGCGAGCGCCGGAGAGCGCGCAGGATCCGGCGCATCAGCGCGAGGCCTGCGGCAGGCAGGCCAGGGCCGCCTCGGCGGCCCGCCCGGCCGCCCCGCCCTCCCCCAGGAGTCCCGGGAGGCGACGGAGTTCAGCCCGCACCGCGGCCAGGCGGGCCGGGTCCGCCAGGAGCCTCAGAGCCTCGGCGGCGATCCGCTCCGCCGTGGCGTCCCCCTGGATCAACTCGGGAGCCACCCGGCGGCCGGCCACGAGGTTCACCATCCCGATGAAGGGAACACGGACGAGGAGCCGCCCCGCCAGGTAGGTAATGGGGGAAACCTTGTAGATCACGACGAGCGGCGTCCCCAGAACTCCCGCCTCCAGGGTCGCCGTTCCGCTGGCCGTAACGATCAGGTCGGCGGCCCGCATCACGCCGTACGTGTCCCCCGTGACCAGGCGGAAGTTGGCTCCCTTGTGAGAAGGCAGGAGGGCGGCCACCCGATCGGAGGAGAGGGTGTCGGCCACCGCCACGGCGAAGCGGGTGCCGGGCAGGGCCCTCTCGATCCGGACCGCCGCCTCGGCCATCACCGGGAGGTGACGCCTGACCTCATCCTCGCGGCTGCCCGGGAGGAGGCCGACCAACCGCTCGGTGCCCGTGAGACCCAGCCGGGTGCGGCAGAGCTCCCGGGGCGGGACGGTCTTGACCCGATCCAGGACCGGGTGGCCCACGAACAGGACCGGCACGCCCGCCTCGCGGTAGAGCACCTCCTCGAAGCGAAAGATCACCAGCATCGCCCGGACGAGGCGGCGCAACGTCCGGATCCGCCCGCGCCGCCAGGCCCAGACCTGCGGGCTGACGTAGTAGCAGACCGGCACCCCCACCCGGGCGGCGGCGCGGGCGAGCAGCAGGTTGAATTCCGGGAAGTCAATACAGACGAGCAGGTCGGGCCGTGGGTCCCGGAGCATGCCGGTGAGGAGCCGGTAGGCCCGCCAGAGGCGAGGGAGCCTCCCGACTGCCTCGGTGAGCCCCACCACCGCCACGTCGCGGACATGGACCGCCAGCGCGACCCCGGCCGCCCCCATCCGATCGCCGCCCATGCCGGCCAGCTCCAGGCCGGGGGCCCGCCGCTGTAGTTCGGCCGCCAGCTCCGCCCCGAGCAGATCCCCGGACGCCTCCCCGGCAGACAGCAGGATCCAGCCGCCCACTCCCGCTCCCCGCTCAATCGCGCTAATACAAACGACAGAATCAAAGTGACAAAGTCCGAGTCCTGTCGCCGGCGCCGCCCCGGCCCCCGGCCCCCGGAGGGAACCCTCCCGTGG
>CAZRDA010000261.1:0-3055 GCA_964598715.1 uncultured bacterium
ATCGCATACCTGGGGACGCAAGGGGATGTCTGGGACGCCCACAAGGACATGGCCCTGGCGACGTCCGGGGCGGTCCTCTCGATGAGCATGACTGCCCTTATCAACTGGAGATACGCGAAGCGGTTCAGCGAGGAATGGTGGGAGAGCCTGGCGGTCAAGGAGCAGCGGCCGCTCGGAGAGGTCAAACTGCGGGAGATGTTGGAGGAACGGAGAGGCGCTCCACCGGCCGAAGGTGAGGCGGGTCAGCGTGATCGCTCGCTGCCCGGCCGGGCAGAGGAGGATCGCCCGTGAAGAAATTCCTCGCGGTGCTGGGGATCGCCGGTCTCCTGGGGATGCTCGCGTACAACTACGTCACCAGCGGGAGGCTCAGCCTCCTCCCCGTGCAGGCCACGGAGGCTGACCGACAGCTCGGGGATCTGGAACGCCAACTGGAAGGAGCCAGGCAACGCCAGGCGCAGGCCCAGCGCATGGCGGGGGTCGGAGGAATAGACACGAGCAGGGACTTTGCCCAGGCCTCGGAGGAGGTGCAGCGCCTCGAGCAGGCGATCACCGCCCTCAGGAAGAAGGTGGGCAAATGAAGGGGGGCCTGATGCGGATCGCAGCGGTTCTCATGCTGGCGCTGACGCTTCCGGGCTGCGCCGCCTCCGCGCCCGTCCTTTACCCGAATGCGCATCTCACGCGGGTCGGCCGGCCACACGCGGAACGAGACATCGCGGAGTGTAGGCAGTTGGCCGACCAGCACGTGGCGTCAGGGGGCGCGGGCACGGTCGCCGGCAGCACCGCCGTGGGGGGAGGGGCCGGGGCGGCCATCGGGGCGGCGGGCGGGGCCGTCCGAGGTAGCCAGGGAACCGGCGCGGCGGTCGGCGCGGCGACTGGCGCCACCGCAGGGTTCCTCCGCGGTCTTTTCAAGGCCAGCGAGCCCAGCCCTGTCTACAAGAACTTCGTCAACCACTGCCTGCGCGAGCGCGGATACGAGCCGGTCGGCTGGCAATAGGCTCCAGTCACGCTCGCGCCCCTGCGCGAGCCACCGCCTCCCAAAGCTCACGCCTGGGCGTGAGGATCAGGTGCCCCACCAACGATGCCGCCCAGAGGGCATAGAAGTCACTCAGGACGCCTCCAAGAAGGAACAGCAAGAGACCAAGCACCGCAGGGACCTCCGACGTTGCCAGAAAGGTGACCAGCCTGGCATGGAGCAAGGCCAGTGCCGCCTCGGCGCCCCTTTGTCGGGCGACGCTGACCAGGACTTCCGCCGAAATCAGACGGGGTTTGAGGAACAGCATGCCCACGAATGCCACCGAGCCCAATCCATAGAACGCCAACCGCACCGGGGCGGCTGCGGCTTCGGAGAGCAACGCCTTCCACCCGACGACCGCCAGCAACAGGTGAACCAAGATGGCATAGGTGACCAGCGACGCGACAAATACCGCGTGGATGATTCGGCTCACTCTGAGCCGGCCGGCAATTTCCTGTTCCCTGGTCTGGGTCATGGCTGAATCTGTATATTAGAGGCAGGTGTCTGGAACCGCAAGCCAGTCTGGGGACGTGCGGAGGGTGGAGTCAACCGTGACGGGGATCAGTCCCCCGGCGGACCAGCCAGGCCAGCCCAGGCCCGCGCGGAGAGGCAGGGTGGAGTGGTTCAACGGCCAGAAAGGTTACGGGTTCATCCGGGCGGAAAGCGGAGAGGAGTTCTTCGTTCACTACACCGCGATCGTGGGGACCGGCTTCCGCTCTTTGAACGAAGGGGACGCGGTGGAGTTCGAGGTGGTTGACGGGCGCCATGGGCGGCAGGCCGCTAATGTCCGAAAACTCCCCCTGGAGGCCTAGGGAGGAATGACCCGCTGGTCCATCTTCGCTGGCGTGCTTGGCCTGCTCGCTTCACGGCTGGCGATGGCCTACCTCGCACAGCCCCAGTCCAAGCGTCCCCCGGAGCTCTACTGGTTCCTGGGAATCGCGGCCCTCCTTCCAGCGTGGCTCACCGCCTTCATGGGCCTTCTCACGCTGGCGAGCGGCCCCCGCCCGGAAAAAATCCTGACCGCAGCGTGGGTCCTCTCCTCGTCAGCCGCTCTCCTCGGGGTCATCACCACGGACGCGGTGCTCAGGCGCTTGCGCGAGTCGGGACGCGACCACAAGCCACTGACCTACTGGTTCCTGGGGATCCTGGCCCTGGTGCCGGCCTGGGGAATCGCCCTCCTCGTCCTCCTCCTCAAATCAACGGCGCGATAGGCAGCCTTAGTTCTCCTCCCGACCGTGCACTATGGGACAGAGCGTAGGTCGTTATTTCAGTTCTGCGGGGACATCCCCCTTCCGGATCGCCGGAACCACCGGCGGCTGGCCGGTTTCTTTCAAGATGTTCTGACCTTCCGCGGAGAGCACGAATTTGACGAAGTCCACCGCAACCTTTTCATTTTTGGCCGTTCCCGGCACAGAGGCCGCATTGCGAATCTTGTCACTCACATTGACGCTGGCGGGAAAGCGGATGATATCCAGGTCATTCTTGGCCGCGACGGCCGCCGAGTAATAGACCACACCGGCGTTGGCCTTCCCTTCTTTGATCGCCCGGATGGTATCCGGCACCGTGTTGGATTTCGAGGGATCCACCACGGCACCGTCAATGATCTTCTGGGCCAACTCGGGTTTTCCTTCCAGCGCTGCGGCTTTCTTGAGGAATTCAATGGTGCGGTTTGTGGCCAGATCCTTCTCGCCGGTCACACGGACAAATTTGACCCCAGGCTTCGCAAGATCGGCAACATGGCGAATTCCTACCGGATTCCCTTTCTCGGTGATGACGACCATTTCGTTCGCGGAAAAGATGACATACCAGGAGGCGGCATTTTTGCCGGAGCCAGCGATTCTCTTGTTCATCAAATCATCTTCGATAACCGCCGGGGATGAGGGCGCAAATACATCACAGGCGTCTCCCTTCAGGATGCGTTCGGCAAGCTGCTTTGAAACTCCGGAGGTCAGGTGTACCGTCACCCCCTGGTGTTTTCCTTCGAAAGCCTTCTTGAGTTCTTTCATGGGGCCTGCGAGCGAATCGGCATGAAACACTTCGAGG
>CAZRDA010000262.1:0-3044 GCA_964598715.1 uncultured bacterium
GGCAGCCGCGGGCGCGGGTTCGGCCCGGGGTGGGACCGGCGGCAGAGGCCTTTTATCCTTCCTATGCGCCGAGAAGGCGCGGACCGCCGAGAGGGCGAGCGCGAGGCCCGCGACGACGAACGCATTGCCGACGAGCCGAGCCCGCCCGTCGACGACGCGGAGGCCCGGGAACAGGAAGTGGGTGCCGGTCGCGAGCGCGAAATAGAGGAAAGCGACGACGGGGGGGCGGATCCGCATGTGGCCCTCGACGGGGGGCTTCGACTCGACCGCGACCTCAGACGACGGCTCCCCCGACGGCGGCATCTAACCGACGACGTCCGGCGCCGCGAGAGCGTCGCCCAAGGAGACCCTCACGTGGACAACCAGATCATCGAGAAGACGAACCCCGAATCGGGCAAGATCGGCGCGGCGATCCTCATGTGGCTGCTCGGCGTCCCGGGCTTCCTCATCCTCCTCTATCTGCTGTTCTTCTAGCGAGGGGGCGGGCGCCGACACGCCCGCGCTCGCTCTTGCGATGGTGGCGGGGCGTGAGTACAATATACGAACATGCCCCGCCCGGTTTTGAATCCCCCGAACCCCTGGTCGTCGGTCCATGTCGAGTGGCTGGAGGAGCCGCCGCTCGCGACGCTTGAGGTCTTCGAGGAGGACGCTCACTCCGTCGTAACGGGTAACGACAGCCCGGACGTCGGCTTCCAAACGATGTGGTTCCCCGCGCACCCCGGACTGCCCACCGAGGTCCCCCAGCCCCGGCCGCCGCCGGCTCGCGTATCCTGCCGTCACCCTGGGGGTGGCCCTGGCCGGGGCGCTGTCGGCGTCCTGGCGGTCCCGGGGCGGAACGACTGAGAAAGGGCTTTTGTGGTTCCTACGCTCCCGATCTCGCTGTTAGCACAGTTGGAGCAGGAGGCCCGAACAGCGAGACGCGGGCTGTGGATTGACCCTAACCCGATCCCCCGTGGGAATGGCGAAAGCTTGGCCGAGGGGACCATAGGTGTAGACCAGGGTATCAAAAGCCTCTATGCGACGAGGGCGTGACGACTCGAAAACTAAGGAGGCACAGCCTTACTGAACGCAGGTTCGAAAAGAAATGTTTTGCTCCGGGGTACCGATAAGAGGGAAGCAGAAGTGAACTTCAATCTACCGATATACCACCTTCTTTTTCTGTCCGCAGCCTTCTTCTGTCAGGGATGCACTGTACTCTCCTATGGGACATTCAGCGCGCCTGTCGTTCCTGCAAGTGAAGCAAAAATGGTGAGCAATGAGGATATCCATTGGTCTGGACGTCAATTTGGGGATAAGATTCAGGTTCGTGAGGTAACCTTAGCGGTCTTACCGCAAAACCAACGTGTATGGTTCAATATTTGGGGAATTATCGTTCCTTTTCTTCCTCTCCCAGGTGGGAGCAACCAATCCGAATTCTATGCCAGCAGGCAGAAGAGAGGCCCATTATTCTTAGTGACGCTGATCATAACTCCCCAAGCTGACGACTTCACCTTCGACCCTAAGGGAGTGAGTCTTTCGCTGCCATCAGGGGCGGAACTGAACCCATCAGCTTTCTGGGGGCCTCAATGGAGGGGGCTTAAGGCCACTTCCCTTGATGGCTGCCACCCGTTGGTCGCCGTCAACACTCGGGGTCCAATTTCGACGGCCCAGACAATAGATCACTTAGAGATCAGGGAAGACTCCTGTTTTACCTTCCTCTTTGACACGGCTCCTCCTTCTCCCGACCAGGTATTCTCCCTCTCGATCACTGGAATAAGGAAGGGAGGGCAGGCCTTTGCAATGCCGCCGATTCGCTTTCAGCGTCATTCACGATGGCAGTTTGAGTTGGTACTAGTCCAGTGAGCATCTGGCCTACCTAGTTTTATATGATCGTCTTCGCTAAGCGATTCCCGTTCTCAACTAGCCTCAAGGACCTTTCGCTGTCCAGCGAGCGGTTTGGGCCATTCAACGGCTACCAGGTGTGGATCGGATCGTGGTTTCTTATCGTTCTCGGCGGCATCCTTCAACTCGCCTTCTCGGTCGCCTTGGCTCTATGTCAGCACTGACGCCTGGTAGATAGCCGCCCGGCTCCCGCGGCCCTTGAAGGAGCGCGCCGCTGAGATACACGGTAATTGGACTCACCGATCCAAACACCAGGACTTCCGCGCCCAACGCCCGACCGATCCTTTGGACATCGCCCTTCCCAGCCGCCAGATCGTCCAGGCGCAGGTTCTGCTCCGCTAGGACTTCGGCGAGACGCGATCTTTCAACGACAGCAACTCCAACGGCCAGTAGCTCGTGGGTGCCGAGATCGGCAAACACATCACTTCTGTATCCGCCGAACGGCATGACGGCTACCCTACCTAACGCGGCAGGGTTGAGTTCACGGGAGGCTGTGAGCGTCGCCTCCGCCCCACAGCCCACCACCAGCAATCCCAGACCTGCGCCACTGTGCGGCCAGCTACCTCTTCCCCGGGGCCGACCCCCGGACGGTCATGCAGATCCTCGGGCACAAGGATCCCCGGATGACCCTCCGGGTCTACGCGAGCGTCACCCAGGCCCACGTGCGGGAGGCGATCCGCCGGCTCCCGGCGCCCGGGCGTGTCACACATAACTCACAGTCGGCCGACGGGGAAAAGGCGAAGGCGGTAAGTGCCTGAATCTTTGGTGTCCCCAGCGGGATTCGAACCCGCGTTTCGGCCTTGAAAGGGCCGGGTCCTAGGCCAGCTAGACGATGGGGACGAGTGGGGTGGTGACCCGCGAAGGATTCGAACCTTCGACTCCCTGCTTAAAAGGCAGGTGCTCTACCAACTGAGCTAGCGGGTCGGCGTCGGCGGCTCGGACGGCCGGCGGGCCCGGCAGGAGAATGGTCGCCTGCGGGGGCCCCGCGATGCGCAGCATTATAGCAGGGAGAGGGAATGCCAGCAACCCGGGAGAGCCGCGGGGGCCCGCGGACCACGGCGCGGGGGACAGGGGCAGGGGCCGGGCCGCAGGGCCGAATTCGACGACCGCCTACCGGGCCAGGCCCCACTCCCGGAACGCGGGGGTGTCCACCAGGATGGTCT
>CAZRDA010000263.1:0-3013 GCA_964598715.1 uncultured bacterium
TGGAAGGTGACGCGCTCGACGGAGTTGAGGGTGGCGACGGGCAGGCCGGCCCGCCGCAGGGCGCGGCGCAGGTCCGTGAGGCTGCCGTTGGCGAAGTAGCCCAGCAACTTCGGGGCCCAGATCTCCAGGCACCCGTACCCGGCGGCCTTCGCCGCCCGGATATCCGTGGCCAGGTCCGCCGTGAGCGTCGTGGCTCCGTTGAACCCGAGCAGCATCCCCCCTCCGAAGCGGCGCCCACTCTACCCACGCCGTTAGGGGCTGTCAAGGCGCCGGCTCAGTTGCGGGACCTTCTGATCAATGTTTCTGTATCGTCGGGACAAATGAGGCTAGAGTTTTTTGGATATAACGTCATGGCCCTGTAACCACAGGTCGTGGGTCTCAGGAAGACCGCAGGTGGGTTTCCGAAAGGTATGCTACGCCTTTCTGACGCTGGACCACCAGAAGATTAACGAAGCTGTCAATGCGCCCACGATGTGACTGAGGGGGAGCGGGACGAAGGGAGCGCTATCCGCCGCAGTGATGATAAAGCGGCCGGTGATGGATTCCAGGAGGACCTTGCCTACGATCAGGATGAGCGCTGCGATGCAGATCCACCGCCACGGTGCGGGCTCCTTGACCCCCCGGAGGGCGAGGTAAATGATGGCTGCGGTAGCCACGCCGGAGAGCCCCCCGTAGGATTGCACCTCCGGCCTGATGGCGAGGAGGACGGTGCCGATGACCAACGCCGACAGCACGCAGAGGAGGCCAAAGTACGGGTAGCCTCGACGCTCGATGATCCAGCCGGCGATGCCGAGGGCCAGAAGGTCGTAGAGAAGGTGGCGGGTGGAGAAATGCACCCAGTTCCCTGTCAGGAGCCTCCAGACTTCTCCCGAGAGGATGGTCGAGCGGTCATAGACCATGTGCGAGGCCAGGCCGGGGATGACGTACGTCCCGATGCCGGCCGCGACGACGAGCAGTGTTACGACCGGGAACTGCCGGCCCGGGCCCTCTGGCTTTTTGGTGACCACAGCAGGTAGCCTGCCATTGCGGCGAGGAGGAGGACAACAAACCCGTCCAGGCTGCCGCCCCCTCGATACCCGGGCTTGTGGACGACTTTGATCTCTTCCGGCGACGCCTTCACTCTCTCTTGGAACTTTTCCAGCTCCTGCTCGAGATTCGCAACCAGATTCTTGGCCGCTTCCTTGAACCCCGTGTCCCTGTCTTGCCTGAGCTGTTGGCTCAGATTGATCGGCGTGGCGGAGCCTTTCACGCTGCTGATGCCGGGCGCCCGGAAGAGCATCTTGCGGCTGGGGATATCGTACACCGCCGCGTCCATCATGGTGTTCGTATCGTTCTTCTCTCCCCTGACGACGTAGGCCCCGACCAGCGTCCAGTAGCTCAGCGAGAGGAAGCCCTCGTCCGTAAACTGGGCCTGATCGTAGGAGAGGAGGACGATCACGTCCGCCCCGAACATCGTCCGAAGCTGGTCCAGGTTCGCAAAGCTCCCCCGGGGGGTGAGGTAGGCCGTGGGGATCAGTTCGATGGACTTGACGTAGGGGTACTTCTTGAAGTGGCTGCTCACTTCCTCCATCAATGCGATCTTTTCCTTCTCGGTAATGCCCGGCTCGCCTGGCCGCCCAGGGCGCCCGGTGTGGGCCGTGCGCTGGCCCTCCGGCACGAAGGCGACGCCCACCTTCAGCGGCAGGGACAAGGTGGGGATCGTCGGGGTCTCTACCGGCTCGGCCTTGTTCGGATAGAGGTACTCGACTACGCTGCTTGCCTGGTGAGAGCGCTGACTGCCCGTCAGGCTGCTCCACAGGCCGCAGCCTGCCACGGTGGCGACAAGGGCAACAATGATGATGAGCAAGGCAGGTTTGGCGAAAGGTCCCTTCGCGAGGTTCATGTTTCCTCCCTCAGGTTGGCGGGACGCGCCGGGATTCAATTGTGCGGCCAATAGCCCGGCAGAGGAGCAATGTGAGTGCCAGGAGCGGTCTCCCTGAAAAACCAAGGAGATAGCGATTGGATGATGATCGCCGGGTCTGACCAATTAGACATTGCCCATATAGAATGTTGCACGTGTGAGGACTCTAGCCAAGGGAGGAGAAGAGTGTCAAGGCGAAAGGAGTCGGATGGGAACGCCGGGGGAGCGCTGAGGTCCGAAGCGCGGACGCAGGGGGGGAGCCGATGGGGGTGATCCTGGGGCACTGGGCGGACGTGGCCCTGCGGGCGGTGGGGGCGGCGCGGGAGGCGGTGGGCAGGCTCGGGGAGGCGGCGGGGCGGCGGGTGGTGGCCGCCCATTCGGAGGCCTACCGGGCCGATGACCCCGAGACGATCGGGGTGGACGAGGCGGCGGAGGCGGCGATCCTGGAGGTGGTCCGTCGGGCAGGGGTCAACGCCACGGTCCTGTCCGAGGAGGCGGGGGAGGTCCGGATCACGGGGACGGGCGAGGCGGTTTTTGTCGTCGTGGACCCGTTCGACGGATCGAGCCTCTACCGGCACGGCATCCGTGCGTTCTGGTACAGCGCGGTCGGGATCCTGGCCGCCGATGGCCGGCCGCTGGCGGCGGCCTGCCTCGACCTGATCCACGGAACGGTGGAGGTCGCCGGAGAGGGTAAGGGCTTCACCGGGCGCCTCGAAGGGATGACGCTCCGGGATGCTGTGTCGCTCCGGCCCTCCGCCGTGACCCGGCTTCAGGGGGCCCGCCTCGAGACCTATATGATGAAACCGGCGTTCCTCCGGGCGGCGCTTGACCGGGCCGGGCCGCTGTTACGAGCGGCCGGGTTCGTCCTCCCGAATGGGGGGCCGCCGGGCTTCGCGGATGTCGCTGCGGGGCGGGTGGACCTATACGTCGGGCTCCAGCAGGGGCCCACGGAGATTTTCTCGGCCCTGGCTCTGGCTGAGGCGACGGGCGCTACGGTTACGGACCTGACCGGCCAGCCGCTCCGATTCGTGCCGGATCCGGCGGCAAGCCATGACGTGTTGTGCGCGGCCACGCCGGCGCTGCACCGGGAGGCGCTCGAGGCACTGCGGGCGG
>CAZRDA010000264.1:0-3008 GCA_964598715.1 uncultured bacterium
AGAACGGACCTCCTTGCCCCGGGGCGGAGGCTCCTGTATCGGCCGCAGTTGGGAAGAGCCCGTCAAACCGGGCGTCGGCGTCCCAGTCATGCGCTGGCGACGGCGCTGGCAGGCTGCCGCGGAAACGGGCCGTGGCCTCGGCATGTTCCCGTCGCAGGGCTTTCACGTCCATGGCACCCGGCCCGTCGCCCTCGGGGACATTCATCCCCAGCCCAGCCCGGTGGAAGGCCCAGAGGGAGCAATCAGGATCTGTGCACTGGAATGCGGTGTGATTCGTTCCAGATCGCCGCCTCCGCATCCGACAGCGCTCACTGAGCTCTCTCAGTACGCGAGGCAGCCACATGGTTATCCCTCGCGGTCACAGCCGATAGCGGCTGGGGGATGCCCCCGATGCGTCGGATTCATGCCAGCGAGGTTCGCGGGCAAGGCGTGTCCGGACGCAACGCTAGCGGATGTTTCATATATTCTCCCTAGTATAGTCTATAGTATTTGTTGTCAAGAAAGAAAAATATGTGTCACATAGGAGACACATCCGACACAGCACAAGCTCGCTTGGGTAGGACCGACGGGGGCTGAAAACGCGACGGCCCCCCGGGCTTCGGGGGGCCGTCGGCGGATGCAGGATGATAGATGGTGGGGCTAGCCCTGGGTCTGGCTGCGGGCCATCTGGATAGGCGGGGCACAGATCATGAGGAGGCGCGCCTCCTCCTTCCCCACGTTGGCCCATCTGTGGGGCATGTGCGTCTTGAACCGCAGGGTGTCCCCTGGCCGCAGGCGATGCTTCTTCCCCTGCACGGTGTATTCCACCTCCCCTTGCAGGCAGTGCTGGAGTTCCTCACCCTGATGGGGGAAGACCCGGTGCGCGACCTTGGCCCCGGGGGCGATGATCAGGATGACGGCGCTGAAGAGCTGGTCCCGGACGTCCGGGGTCAGGGGCTCGATGGAGAAGTTCCGGTCCGGCACCGCCAGCCGCGTCCGCCCGTGAGGCCGCTGGAATGCCACTTCGGGCAGGGGACCGAAGCCATCCAGGAAGAAGTAGGGATCCTTGCCGAAAGCCCGGGCGATGCGGAGGAGGGTCCCGAGGGTGGGGGAGATCCGGTTGCCTTCGACCTTCTGGATGGTGCTGGGTGCCAGCTCAGCCATCTCGGCGACCTGGCGAAGGGAGAGCCTGCGCTCTTTCCGGAGCTCCTTGATCTTGCGCCCGACATTGTAGGCCAACTGTTCGACCACCCGTGACACCTCCCTCCCGGCAGTATCCCGCCACGACCATCTTGTCTTCGGTTCAGCCCGGATGTCCGGGCCTGCTCGGCAGACCCTCCTCTATGGAAAGCGTCTCCCACTTTCCATCCGGCTGGTAACCCAGAAATTGCCTGGTGGCCGGGTCCCAGGCGATCAGATGCGCCCACTGATTCTTAAACAGGTTCTCAAGAGCCCTGTGCCTCTCGACGATGGAAGCCACCTTTGCCGGCTGAGACTCAACAATGATATGCGAGCGCATCGGCTCATGCAGGGGAGCCACCCCCTGAGCGGGTAACCCCGGCTTCAGATCGCTTCCAGTGCCTTGCATGACGCCGAGGAGGCCTACCACGTTGTGGATTGCCTTGGTCCCAGCGCCAAACACACCGTTGATACCGCTGTCGATATAGGAAAAGTAATAGTCCAGAGCGATGCCTCGCACCACCGGGACAAAGGCGCTCATGATCTCTTCCAAAATAGCCCCGCCCGGATCCTGGTCGGGGTCATAGGACTGAAGATACACGCGCCGATCCAGGAAGACTCCCCGGCTCAGTTCCCTCCGGCCGATCAGCATCACTGCGCATGTAGCGTGACCCCATTCGGGATACACCTGCGCCCAGTCGAGGGCTCTGGTCTGGACGTGGCGCAGCGCCTGCTCCGGGCTCGGGTTCTTCGGCGCCAGGGGGAGGCGGCGGCACCGTTCCTGGGCATGGCGCCCGGCCGCCTGATGAAGGTCGTCGGTCAGTCGCTGGAACTCCTCCCGATGGGTTGGGGGGAGATCCTCGGTATTGAAATAGGTGAAGCGGTCGGCCGCGGTGTCGTGTTCCGCCCCCAGAACATGGGTGTCGTCGGGCATGGCGATCCCCCGCCGACGCAGCAGGTCCCGCACCGCGGGGGTATTCGCCATGGCGGCGATGGCGCGGGCGTTGGGCCCCCCGTGTTCTCCCCCACAGGCGCCGCAGTCATAGGCGGACTTATGGGGATTGTTCTCGGTCCGTGAACCATGCCCGCAGAACACCACCAAGCGCGCGAAGTGGTGGGTCAGCCCGATCATCCGCAACTGCGCTTCCACCAGATCCGCCTGCTCCCCCTGGGAAAAGCCCAGCATGCGGAGCTCCGCCAGGCGAGCGGCGCGGTGGCGGGGATCCAGCCCGTCCCGCCGCAGTTCGTCAAGCAGGGCCAGCTCCTTTGCTCGGGAGAGGCCCAGGAGGCGGGCCACCTGGGTCTGCCCACTGAGACCATCCCCCGCCAGGGCGACCAGGCGCAGCTCCTCGATCGCCTCGGGGGGCAGGGCGTCGTTTGGGAGTTTCCCTCGGGTTCGCTTGAGCACGGCGTCCAGGATCCAGTCGCGCTCCCGGGCGGCCAGCAGGGCGTGCGCTGCGTCCTCGGTGGGTCGCTCCACCTGGAGGCTGGTCCGCACCGGGGGGATGAGCTTGTCGCGGAGGGCATCGGCCAGGGCGCGCCACCGGCGGGGGAGGATGGTCCGCGCCGCCGTGGTAATGCCGAAGAGAACGCCCAGGGAATCGATGAGGAAGTATGCTGCCGCAAAGTTGGTCTCGAGGCGGTGGTACAGGGCGTGGAGGGCCTCCTTCCACTTCGTCCGATAGTGGTGGCGCGCCTCCCGGGGGGCCTGGCCCGGGCGCACCGCTTCGACCACGGTGTGCCGGGGCTGGATCACGATGGGACATGAAGGCCTCCCTTTTCCCGTCAAGAGAGGGCGGAAGATCATCGGCACGCCGAAGAAGCCCGCGGTCCCGAAGGTCTCATACGCC
>CAZRDA010000265.1:0-3002 GCA_964598715.1 uncultured bacterium
GGACCTGGTCCACGATCTGCTGGACCGTCTGGGAGGCGATCGGCTTCCCGCACTGATAGCAGGTCGGCTTCCCGACGCGCGCGTACAGGAGGCGGAGGTAGTCGTAGATCTCGGTGGTGGTGGCGACCGTGGAGCGGGGGTTCTTGCTGGTGGTCTTCTGCTCGATGGAGATCGCCGGGGAGAGCCCTTCGATGAGGTCCACGTCCGGCTTCTCCATCTGCTCCAGGAACTGCCGGGCGTAGGCGGAGAGGGACTCGACGTAGCGGCGCTGCCCCTCGGCGTAGATGGTGTCGAAGGCGAGGGTGGACTTCCCCGACCCCGAGACCCCCGTGATGACGACAAGCTTCTCCCGGGGGATCTCCAGGTCAATGGACTTCAGGTTGTGCTCGCGGGCACCCCGGATGATGATCCGGTCGGTGGCCATGGGCCCCCCCGAGGCAAGCCAGCCAGGCTGACCGGTGATTATACCCCGAAAACCGGGCCCCGCAAGCGGGCCGGCGCCCTCGGGCGGCCCGGGACCGGGGCTAGATGTCCTCGAATTGGGCCAGCCCCTTGAACTCCCGGTAGCGGGCCTCGATTTCGGGATAGGTGAGACGAGTCAGGCGGTTGAGGGAGAAGTCCTCCACGGCAAAGGAGGCCATGACCGACCCCATGATGACCGCCTTGCGGACATTGTCCAGGCCGAAGTTGCCGGTGTTGGCCAGATACCCGAGGAAGCCGCCGGCGAAGGAGTCCCCAGCGCCGGTTGGGTCCAGGACCTGCTCCAGCGGGAGGGCCGGCGCCGAGAACCACCAGCCGTTCGAGAACAGAAGGGCGCCATACTCCCCTCGCTTGATGACCAGCGCCCGGGGGCCCCAGGAGAGGATCTTGCGCGCCGCCTTGACCAGGTTAGGCTCGCCCGCAAGCATCCGGACCTCGGCGTCGTTCACCAGCAGGGTATGGACCCGCTTCAGCATCTCCCGGAGGGCCTCCGGCTTCCCCGTGATCCAGAAGTTCATGGTGTCGGCTGCCACGAGGAGCGGGGCCGCCACCTGCCCCAGGACCTCCCGCTGGAGATCCGGGTCAATGTTTGCCAGGAAAACGATCTCACTGTCCGTGTAGGCGGGAGGAATGCGGGGCTTGAATGTGGCGAAGACGTTGAGATGGGTCTCCAGCGTCCTCGCCTCGTTCAGGTCGAAGCCGTATTCCCCCCGCCACCGGAAGGTCTGGCCCGGAACGCGTGCAAGCCCCTCCAGGTCCACGCGCCGCTCTCGGAGGAGGCCGAGATCCTCCTCGGCGAAGTCCTCCCCCACCACCGCCACCAGGCGGACGTCGGCGAAGAATGCGGCGGCAACGGAGAAGTAGGCGGCCGAGCCGCCCAGGACTTCCTTGACTGCCCCGAAGGGGGTCCGAACGGTGTCGTAGGCGACCGAGCCGACGACCAGGATCCTCATGGCGTGAGGTACTTCCCCACCAGGAGCCTCAGGCGCTCCCGCGTGGCCGCGGGGATCCGGTCCCGGGCGGTAATGATGGCGTCCCGCAGCGCGTGCGGGCAGGGGCAGGTGCGGGCGGTGGGGAGGACCCGGACCGCCCGCCGGAGGATCGCCTTGGCCATCGCCGCGTTCTCCAGCAGGATGGCCACGACCGCCTCCACGGTCACATCCTCCTCCGTCTCGTGCCACACGTCGTAGTCGGTCACCAGGGCTAAGGTGGCGTAGCAGATCTCGGCCTCCCGGGCGAGTTTGGCCTCCTGGAGGTTGGTCATCCCGATGACATCCACCCCCCAGGACCGGTAGATGCGGGACTCGGCCCGGGTCGAGAACTGGGGGCCCTCGATGCAGAGGTAGGTCCCGCCCCGGTGCACCGTTGCCCCCTCCTCCCGCGCCGCCCGGTAGAGGGACTCACCCAGGGCCGGGCAGGTGGGGTCCGCGAAGGCCACGTGGACCACCAGGCCGTCCCCGAAGAAGGTGCTGGCGCGCGCCTTGGTCCGGTCAAAGAACTGGTCCGGGATCAGGATGTCCCGGGGCTTCACGTCCTCCCGCATGCTCCCCACGGCCGACGCGGAGAGGATCCACTCCGCCCCCAGGGCCTTGAAGCCGTAGATGTTGGCCCGGAAGTTGAGTTCAGAGGGGAGGAGGCGGTGGCCCCGGCCGTGGCGGGCCAGGAAAGCCACCGGACGCCCCTCCAGGCGGCCGAGGACGTACACGTCCGACGGCGGACCGAAGGGGGTCTCGACCCGCTCCTCCCGGACGTCGGTCAGGCCGGCCATCTCGTACAGGCCGCTGCCGCCGATGATGCCGATGCATGGCTCTGCCATGATGCGGGGTCCTCGTGAGCGGCGCTACTCTACCACAAGGCGTGAGGGGTGCAAGTATCCCCGGTACCCTCCGGGCTCATCGCCGCTTGCTGACGTTCCCATTCAGGGAATCGTTGAGTCAGACGGTGGGCAGGGGTATACCGGCCGGCCGGCCCCGCCGCCGACCGCGAGGCGTAGCACTTACTGCCCGGCGCCCCGGGAGAGAAACCGGCGGAGGGTTTCGCGGAAGGCTTGAGTGTCCAGCGGCTTCGTCAAGTACGCATCGCAGCCGGCCTCGCTGGCTTTGCCCTCGTCGCCCCGCATGGCGAAGGACGTGAGGACCATGACGGGGATTGCAGCCGTGTTCGGATCGGCCTTGAGCCGGCTGGTGGCCGCATACCCCGTCATGCCCGGGAGCTGGAGATCCATCAGGACCAAGTCAGGACGCTCGGCTGCCGCGAGGCGGAGGCCGTCCTCGGCGGACTGGGCGGAGAGGACCTGGCAGCCCTCCTGCTCCAGCAACTCGGTGACGAGTTCCAGGTTCACCGGATTGTCCTCCACGACCAACACGCGCGGTGCCACGCCTTACCCTCCTCTCAACCCGAGCCGGTCGGGGCCCTGGACCTGGCTCCCGGGCCCTACTTCATGAGCATCGTCATAATCTTGTAGCCGAGGCTGCGCTCCAGGTACTTGAGATCCAGCGGCTTCACGATGTAGTCAAAGGCGC
>CAZRDA010000266.1:0-3002 GCA_964598715.1 uncultured bacterium
TCCCGGGCCGGGCCCTCTCGGGGGGGGAGCAGCAGATGCTCGCCATCGGCCGGGCCCTGGTCGGGAACCCTCGCCTCCTGCTGCTCGACGAACCGTCGGAGGGGTTGGGCCCGCTCGTGGTGGCGGAGATCCGTCACGTGTTGGCGGAACTGAAGGGGGCGGGCCTGAGCACGCTGCTCGTGGAGCAGAACCTGCCGCTCGCCCGCGCGCTGGGGGACCGCTTCGTCCTGCTGAGCAAGGGGCGGGTGGTCTTCGCCGGCCGGGCGGGGGATCTCTCGCCCGAAGACGCCCGCCGCTACCTGGGAGTGTGAGGGGCGACTCCGGAACCTTGACTTGCCCGCGGGGCTGTGGTAGAAGCCGGATGCCCCACCCGAGCCGCCCGAGGAGAGGCGTCAGTGGACGCAGAGTTCACGTGGGAGAAGGCCCAGGTCGGCTGCCCGAACTGCTCCGAGCTCCTGACCCTCCGCCCCGCCCGGACGGAGGTCTGGTGCCAGCGGTGCGAGGCGGGCTTCGAGATCCGGGAGGCGAAGAGCCCGTCCCACCCGGAGCGTCTGGTCCTCCTGCTGGCGCCGAAGAGGCCGGGAGGGTAGCGGGGCGGGTGGCCCGAACTGTCCCGGGGTAAGTCGGTGATTCACATAGTCGGGGCGAGAAGGAGCACGGTGCCATGACCTACATTATTGCCGAGCCCTGCATCGGCGTGAAGGACCGGGCCTGCGTGGATGTCTGCCCCGTCGAGTGCATCTACGACGGGGAGGATCAGCTGTACATCAAGCCCGAGGAGTGCATTGACTGCGCCGCCTGCGAGCCGGAGTGCCCCGTGACGGCCATCTTCGAGGAGAGCGCCGTTCCCGAACAGTGGAAGGCGTTCATCGCGAAGAACTACGACTACTTCGTCCAGCACCCGAACGCCCCGGTGGCCCCGCGCAAGAACCCGTAGGCAGCGGTGCCGCGGACCGGATCCCCCGGCTCGGGACGCTGCCGGGGGATTCGTTTTTTCAGGGACGCCAAGGTTCCCCGAGCGCGTCACTGAGCGCCATCGGGTCTCGAACCAGGTGGGCTGAGCCCGCCCCCCCCGCGAGCCGGAGGCCCCGCGTGCCGCTCTTCATCACCGAGGATGAGGTCGGGCGGCTCCTGACGATGGCCGAGGCGCTGGAGGCGGTGGAGGAGGCCCTTCGCCGGCACGGGCAGGGCGGCGCCGTCAACCGCCCGCGCGCCCGGGTCCGGGTCCCCCAGGGGATCCTCCACGTCATGGCAGCCGGCCTTCCGACGGAAGGGGTGCTCGGCTTCAAGGCCTACACCGCCTTCCGGGGGACCGTCCGCTTCCACGTCCACCTCTACAGCGCTGAGGACGGCCGCCTCCTCGCCCTCATGGAGGCCGACCGGCTGGGACAGATCCGGACCGGGGCGGCCAGCGGCGTTGCGACCAAGTACCTGGCCCGGCCGCAGGCCTCGGTCGTGGGGATCTTCGGGACCGGCTGGCAGGCCCGCTCGCAACTCCAGGCCATCTGCGCCGTGCGGACTGTGCGGGAGGTCCGGGCCTACGGGCGTGACGGCGCGCGCCGCGCCGCGTTTTGCCGCGAGATGGAGGGTGTGCTCCGCGTGCCGGTGCGGCCCGCTCCGGAGCCCCGGGCCGTCGTGGAGGGAGCGGATATCGTCACGACCATCACCACCGCCAGGGCCCCCGTCTTCGACGGGAGGTGGCTTGAGGAGGGGACCCACCTGAACGCCGCGGGGGCCAATTTTCCGCAGAAGCAGGAGATTGACGAAGCTGCGGTGACTGCGGCCCGACTGATCGTGGTGGACAGCAAGGAGCAGGCTCAACTCGAATGCGGCGACCTGATCAGTCCTATCAACCGGGGTCTCCTCTCGTGGGACCAGGTCCACGAGCTCGGGGAGGTCGTGGCCGGGAAGATCCCGGGCCGGAAGCGGCCGGGGGACATTACCCTGTTCGAGTCGCAGGGGATTGCGCTGGAGGACATGGCGGTCGCCGCGGTGGTCTACCGGAAAGCCCTCCAGGAGAAGGCCGGCCGGGAGCTTCCCCTGTAGGGTGTACGGAGCGGGAGGCGCTCTGCGCAGGGTGGCGGCGGGCCGTCACCCGGGCAGCGGGATGGGCCGCACACAGGTAGAGCGCCGGAGCGCAATAGGGGGTCTGGGCCAGGTCCACAAGGTTGGCGCCAAACTGCAGCCTCCAGGTGGACACAGCCCTCATGACAACGATCCCCAGGAGTGCCAGGGATAACATCAACTCTTCAAGGAATGATTTCGTACCAAAGTCTCGGGAAGGGCTTCCTTTCCGCTTGAGACTTTAAGGACTCTCAATCTCTCAAGGAAGCGAAACAGCGGAGGTGGGGCCTCCCTTCCTATCGCCTCCATCTTTACCCTGACGAAGGACCTCTTCGAAAAAGGCGATGAAGCGGGGCCGATAGATCTCGCCGTACTTTTGGAGCGTCTGCGTATGGCCGGCATTGGGAACGAGCCACAGGGTCTTTGGCTCCCGAGCGGCGGCGAAGATTTCTTCGGCATGTTGATAGGGGACGACCTCGTCCGCGGTGCCGTGGATAATGAGGAGCGGGATGGGCGACACCTTGTGAATGACGGGCTTCGGGCTTAACCGATCGGAGACCAGGAAGGAAAGCGGCCACTGAAAGGGCCAGGTGAGCCAGTTCCCCGCGAGCTTCTCGCGTACAATCGCACGATAGCCGGAGAAGGCGCTGTCGATCACGACGGCCCGAATCCCTTCCCTGGTCTGTGCCGCAGCGACGTAGACGGCGATGGCCCCGCCCAGACTCTGACCAAACAGAATGAGGCGCTGCGGATCCACGTCCGGTCGCGTCTGGACGTAGCGAACCGCGGCGGCGGCATCATCCTGTATCCCGGCCCGGTCCAGTCTCCCAGCGGATCTTCCATATCCGCGGTAGTCGAACGCGAAAACATTGTACCCCTCCCGCGGAAGCCATGCGACGTTCCAGAAGTGGGTCGTAATATTCTCCGCGTTGCCGTGA